>JBKPDM010000054.1:0-12245 GCA_046727895.1 Pseudomonadota bacterium
GCCCCGCCGTACCCTGGCCGGAACGCGCCATGGCGAGCTCCGCCGCCAGCCCAGGGCTTCGTCAGCGGACCGATTTCCTGATCTTTCTCGGTCCGGCGATCGTCCTTCTGTTCCTGTTCTTCATCGCCCCGGTGATCGTCAACGTCGTGGTCGCGTTCACCGACATGGGGCGCACGCTCCAGATCACCGGGCTCACCACCGCGAACTTCGAGCGCATGGTGACCCGCGACCCGCGCCTCGCCTCGACGCTCGTGCTGACCCTCATCTACGTGCTCGGCACGCTCGCGGTCTTCAACGTCACCTTCGGCCTGATCCTGGCGCTGGTGACGACCGCGGTGCCCGACCGGGTCGGCAGCTTCTTCCGCGCGGTCTGGCTCCTGCCGCGGATGAGCCCCTCGGTGGTCTACGCCCTGCTCTGGACCTGGGTGGTCGACCCGACCGAGCGCGGCCTGCTCAACCAGGTGACGCATGGCGCGCTCGGCCTCGAGCCGATCGACATGATCAGCAACCACGCCCTGCTGCTGATCATCATCGCGAACGGCTTCATCGGCGCGTCGATGGGCATGATCATCTTCACCTCGGCGATCCGCGCCATTCCCGAGCATCTGTTCTTCGCCGCGCGCGCCGACGGCGCCGGAGCGCTCGCGATCGTCCGCTACATCACGCTGCCGGCGATCCGCTGGCCGTTGTCGTTCGTCACCGTCTATCAGACGCTCTCGCTCCTGGTGAGCTTCGAGTACATCTGGCTGATCACCAATGGCGGCCCGTTCTACGACACCACGGTCTACGCGCTCTACGTCTACAAGCGCGCCTTCGAGAACGGCCAGTACGCCTATGGTGCGGCGCTGAGCTTGGTCTTGGTCGTGATCGGCGCTGCGGCAGCACTCCTGATGTGGCGCTTCTTCGACATGAAGAGGCTGCTGCAGGAGCCGCGGATCGAGGTCCATTGAGATGGCGGTGGGTCTCAGCCACGCCGAAGCCGCGCCGGGCGCCGCGCTCGACCAGTGGCAGCGGCTCGCGAAGCGGGCCCGGGGCCGTCGGCTCCTAGGTCAGAGCTGCCTGATCGCTTTTCTGATTGTGGTCTCGCTGCCGGTCCTGCTGCCCTATCTCTGGATGTTCACGATCTCGGTTTCGGCCAAGACCGGCGGGGTCGCCTCGGTCGTCCTTTGGCGGGCCGCTGCGGTAATGGCGCCGGCGATCTTCGCGCTCGGCCTGCTGCGGGTGGCGGTCACCAGCCCGGCCGGACGCCGGCTCGGGGCGCTCGCGATCGCCGGCAGCGCCGCGCTGCTGCTCGCCTGGCTGATCGGCCGGGATCTCCACCTCCACAACTACCGCTTCCTCTGGGACCCGAATGTCGTCGAGGAGTTGCGCGGCACGAGCGGCGCCGGCGGCGATCAGTTTCCCTGGGTCTGGACCGCGTTCGGCAACTCGCTCCTGCTCGCCTCGGTCCAGACCACGCTGGTGACCGTCGTCTCGACGCTTGCCGGCTACTATCTCTCGCGCTTCGCCTTCGCCGGACGGGCGGGCTTCCTCCAGGGCCTACTGGTGCTGCACGCCTTCCCGGCGATGACGCTGGTGATCCCGATCTTCCTGATCATGTACTGGAGCGGCCTGCTCGACACGCTCTCCGGGGTCATCCTGGTGATCGTGACCCTGGAGTTGCCGTTCTCGATCTTCATCATGAAGGGCTTCTTCGACGCCGTGCCCTGGGACATCGAGATGAGCGCTATGACCGACGGCGCCTCGCGTCGCCAGGCGTTCTTCCAGGTCGTGCTGCCGCAGGTCAAGGTCGGCCTTCTGGCGATCGGCGTGTTCGCCTTCATCAAGGGCTGGGAGGAGTACGTGTTCGTGCGCACCCTCCTGTTTGACAAGGCGAACTGGGTCATGAGTCTCTACCTGTTCTGGGTCAAAGACGACATTATGGGGGTCGACTACGGCATCGTCGCCGCGGTCGGGGTGTTCTACGTGCTGCCGAGCCTGCTGCTCTACATCTTCTGCCAGAAGTTCCTGGTCCAGATGACGATTGGTGGGATCAAGGGTTGAGCGATGGCGCGGGTTGAGCTGGTCGGCGTACGCAAGGCCTGGGGTGGCGTGGTCGCGCTCGATGCGGTCGACCTAGCGATCGAGGACGGCGAGTTCGTGTCGATCCTCGGTCCCTCGGGCTGCGGCAAGACCACGACGCTGTTCATGCTCGCGGGGATCTACGCGCCGAGCGCCGGCGAGATCCGCTTCGGCGGCGCGGAGGTCAACGAGGTCGAGGCGCGCGACCGCAACGTCGGCATCGTCTTTCAGTCCTACGCGCTCTACCCGAACATGACAGCGTTGCGGAACATCATGTTTCCGCTCAAGTTCAAGGGCATGCCTCGGGCCGAGGCCGAGCAGCAGGCGCGCGAGGCGGCGCGCCTGGTTCAGGTCGAGGAGCTAATGGAGCGCATGCCGTCCGAGCTGTCGGGCGGCCAGCAGCAGCGGGTGGCGCTCGCCCGCGCCCTGGTCAAGCAGCCGCAGCTCCTGCTCCTCGACGAGCCGCTCTCCAACCTCGACGCCACCCTTCGCCTCACGATGCGCTCCGAGATCAAGAGCCTGCAGCGCCAGCTCGGCGTGACCACGATCCTGGTCACCCACGACCAGCTCGAGGCGACCACCATGGCCGATCGCATCGTCTGCATGCGCCGGGGGCGGATCGAGCAGGTCGGCACACACGACGATCTGTACCTGCGCCCGAACAGTCTGTTCGTCGCCGGCTTCATCGGCGCGCCGCCGATCAACCTGCTGGCGGGCACGGCGCGCGCTGGCAAGCTGGAGGTCGACCGCACCACCCTGCCCTACGCCGGCAAGGCCGAAGGCCCGGTCGTGCTCGGCATCCGGCCGGAAGCCCTGCGTTTCGCGCCGGGCGGCATCCAGGGGCGGATTGCCGGGATCGAGCCCATGGGCCGCGAGACGCTCTACCTCGTGGACAGCGAGCTCGGCCGGCTGCGGGTGCTGGAAGCCGGCTCGGCGATCCGCCATCGCGATGGCGAGCCGATTGCGGTGGCGTTCGACGACGGCGATACGCTGATTTTCGATCAGGCCAGCGAGCGGCTGGTCCCGGGTGCGCACCTGGCGCTCGCGGCGTGAGCGCGGGCGTCGAGCTGCGCCAAGGTGGCCGCAGGGTCTGGCTGAAATGGCATCAGTTGCGGCGCGCGAGCGCCGACCCGCCTCATGATCGAGCCAACCTGCGCCTCGGCATCGCGCGCGGCGCCAGCCTCGAGGTCGACATCGTCGCGAGCCGCGATGGCCATTTCGTCTGTCTGCACGACAGCGAGGTCGCCTCTGAGACGACCGGACGAGGTCCGGTCCATGAGGAGGATCGCGCCGCCGTGGAGCAGCTGCGCCAGTGCGGCAACGACGGTCACGCGCTCGCCTCGGCGCCGCTCTTCCTCGATGAGTTGGTCGCGACGCTGGCTGAGGCGCCGGCGGACTGGCCGGGCCGGCTGCAGCTCGACCTGAAGCAGCCCCTCGAGCTTCTCGCTGCGTCGATGGTGGAGCGCTTCGCGACGTTGGTCGGCCCTGTTGCGCATCACCTGATGCTGGGCGGCACCGAGTGGCGGGCCGTCGTCAGGCTGGGGCAGGGCGTTTCCGGGCTTCGTCTCGGTTTCGATCCGCTTGCCCGCCACGAGGCGGCGCCGCCGGAATCCGCGGCCGAGTTCGAGGCGCTCGGCGCCTATGCGCTCGCCCATGCGCCCGAAGCCGCGATCTTCTACTTCCACATCCCGACCGTGCTGCGTGGGCTCAGCCTCGGCGTCGATCTGATCGCGATGGCAAAGGCAGGGGGTGCGGAGGTCGACGTCTGGCGTCTCGAGCCCGAGGACGAGCGGGCGTGCGCCAAGCTCGCCCGACTCATCGAGGCGGGCGTCGATCAGATCACGACCGACTCACCCGAGGCACTGGAGGAGCTATGGCGGCAGCCGGTGCCGTGATCGTCACCCGAATGACGCCGCACCTCACCCGGCTCGACGCCGCGGCGCGCGCTCGGATCGCGGCGCTGCCCGCGATCCGGGAGGAGCACGCCCGCCAGTTCGCAGCCTTCGCGGGCCTGCATGAGGTCGAGGTGCTGCCAGCGCCGGCGGAGCGGCCGCCGCTCGCCGGCCCGGCCCGGATCGCCTTCTGGAACGCCGAGCGGGGCAAGCAGATCGACGAGTCGGCGAGGCTGCTCGGGCAGATCGATGCCGCGGCCTTTTTGCTCTGCGAGCTCGACCTCGGCATGGCGCGCTCGGACCAGAGGCACACGACCCGCGACCTCGCCGCGCGCCTCGGCGCGGGCTATGCCTTCGGGGCCGAGTTCCTGGAGCTCGGCCTTGGCGATGCGCGCGAGCAGGTCTGGTACGCCGGCCGCGACAACGAGGCCGGGCTGCACGGCGCCGCGATCCTCTCACCCTGTTCGCTCGAGCGCCCGGCCCTGATCCGTCTCGAGAGCGACGGCGACTGGTTCAACGGGCGCCACGGCGAACGCCGGATCGGCGGCCGCATAGCGATGGCCGCGACGCTTCGGATCGACGGCCAGCCGGTGACCCTGGTCAGCGTGCATATCGAAAGCCACGGCGATCCCGAGCAGCGGGCGGCGCAGGTCCGGCGTCTGATCGAGGCGATCGAGCTGTATGCGCCGGGCGCGCCCGCGTTGATCGGCGGCGATCTCAACACTTCGACCGTGAGCCGTGACTGGGCGCGCGGCACGGGCGAGAAACCGGTCCTGCCGGCCGAGCGCGTGCTCGACCCGGTGCCGTATGAGCCGCTGTTTGAAGTCGCCGCGGCAGCCGGCTTCGACTGGCGCGCCTGCAACACCCTTGGCGTCCCGACCCAGCGCAGCCGTCCGGACGGCACACCGCCACCGCCGCTCGGCAAGATCGACTGGTTTCTCTGCCGCGGGCTCGAGGCGAGCGAGCCGCGCACCGTCGCCGCGGTCGATGCGGACGGCGTTGCGATCTCCGATCACGAGCTTCTGACCGTCAGGATCCGGCCCGAAGCGGTTGCGCGGGCGGGCTGAGCGGACCTCATCGATCGCCCCGAGTTGATCAACCGCAGAGCTTTAGCCTCTGGCGCACCGTGCGAAGGATTGCTATATTGCCGTCATGCTCGGGCGCATCCTGTTCGCACTCGTGTCGCTGATCATCACAGCGGGGATCCTGCTGCCGGTCTACCCGCCGGATGTCGAGGGGCGGACCGTTGCGGCGCCGGACGCTGCACTGCTGGTCGCCGACGACGGTTCGTCCGGCTGCCAGGCCCGCGTGCCTGGACACAGCCTATGTGGCCATGTGCTGCCAACCATTGGTGCGCCCCCGGAGGCCTCCTTCGGCCTGACCGTCTATCTGATTGTCCGGCCACTGCCGTCCAGGCCTTCATCCGAGCTCCAGCTCCTGCCTCCAGAACATCCCGCCATCTGATCGACCATGCCGTCTGCAGGCAGCAGGCGCGGCGCGCCTGCCAGCGGGCGTTGACGTTCTGACGACCGGCCCGCATCTTACCCGGTGAGCCTTACGGATGGTTCCGTGGGCAGCGGAGGCGTCGATGCGTATGCCGGAGCCGGACCGGGACGTCCTGGCCAAGCGTGAAGACATCGTCGCGCGGCTCAGGCGGATCGTACCGGGCGAGGGCGTGATCGCTGCCGAGGATGAGCTGCGCGCGTACGAATGCGACGGCCTCTCGGCCTATCGCGCAGTGCCGATGGCGGTGGTCCTGCCGAGCACGACCCGGCAGGTCGCCGAGGTCCTGAAGCTCTGCGATGCCGAACGGATCAAAGTCGTGCCGCGCGGGGCGGGCACCTCGCTCTCGGGCGGCGCGCTGCCGCTCACCGACGGCATCGTCCTCGGCCTCGGCAAGTTCAATCGCATCCTCGAGATCGACTTCGAGAACCGCTGCGTGGTCGCCCAGCCCGGGGTGACCAATCTCGGCATCACGGCCGCGGTCGAGCACGCCGGCTTCTACTACGCGCCCGACCCGTCGAGCCAGATCGCGTGCACGATCGGCGGCAACATCGCCGAGAACTCGGGTGGCGTGCACTGCCTGAAATACGGTCTCACCACCAACAACGTGCTCGGTTTCGAGATCGTCCTGCCGAACGGCGACGTGGTGCGAACCGGCGGCAAGCATCTGGACGCCGAGGCCTACGATCTGCTCGGCCTGATGACCGGCTCGGAAGGGCTGCTTGGCGTGGTGACCGAGGTCACGGTGCGGATCCTTAAGAAGCCCGAGACCGCACGCGCCCTCCTGATCGGCTTCGCGACCAACGAGCAGGCGGGCGACTGCGTCGCCGCGATCATCGCCAACGGCGTCATTCCGGGCGGGCTCGAGATGATGGACCGGCCGGCGATCCATGCGGCCGAAGACTTCTGCCACGCCGGCTATCCGCTCGACGTCGAGGGCCTCCTGATCTGCGAGTTGGACGGCTGCGCGGCCGAGGTCGAGCATCTGATCGGCGTGGTCGGCGCGATCGCGCGCCAGTGCGGTGCGACCTCGGTCCGGGTCAGCCAGGACGAGGCCGAGCGGCAGCGCTTCTGGGCCGGCCGCAAGGCAGCCTTCCCCGCGGTCGGCAAGATCTCGCCCGATTACTACTGCATGGACGGCACCATCCCGCGGCGCCAGCTGCCGGCGGTGCTCCGCCGGATGCGCGAGATGTCGGAGCACTATGGCCTTCGGCTCGCGAACGTGTTCCACGCCGGCGACGGCAATCTGCACCCGCTGATCCTCTACGACGCCAATCGGCCGGGTGAGCTCGAGCGCGCCGAGGAGTTCGGCGCCGAGATCCTCAAGCTCTGCGTCGAGGTCGGGGGGGTGCTGACCGGCGAGCACGGCGTCGGGGTCGAGAAGCGCGACCTGATGCCGGTGATGTTCAACGAGGACGACCTCAACCAGCAGCAGCGGGTCAAGTGCGCTTTCGACCCCTCCCAGATCCTCAACCCCGGTAAGGTGTTTCCTCAGCTGCACCGCTGCGCCGAGCTCGGCCGCGTGCACGTCCACCGCGGCCAGCTCCGCTTTCCCGATCTGCCGCGGTTCTAGGCCAGATCCGAATCCCAATGCGGATCAATCGTAGAATGAAATTGGGGCAGGAGCCGAAGCAGGCTTAGGCCAACGCCGGAGGAAGTAAAGGCGCTGCCGGCCGGTGGGCCCGGGTATCGGGCAGCCTGTCATGCCCGGATTTGGTGGTGGCCCTCGTTTTCGCACGCGCAGGGCGCCTGGACGCGTCGGTTGCCGGCGCACCCCTTCGCGACGTCCACAACAATCCCGAGAGCGTCGATGAGACCCGATATCGACGCGCCGGGGCTAGTGCTCCGGGAGGGCGCTCTCGCCCGGCGCCCGGACGTTCTCGTCCGTCGGCGTCTCGCTGCTCTCGGCCGTCTTGGCTTTCTTCGCCGCCTTGGCCTCGGCGCGGGCGGCTTTCTTGGCGGCCTTGATGCGTTCGCGCTCGTGCCGCTCGAAACGGTAATTTGGCTTACGCGGCATGATTCTCCCTTCAAGATTTGGCGGTGTTCCGGGCTCCCCCACGACGTCGAGGAGCCGGTAAGCGATGGGCGCGTCCAAGAGGTTAGGTGGTGAGCCGACGGCGATCTGCCAACCGTCGACGTCAAGAGGCGGCTCGCCATCCCGCGCGCAGGGCTGCCGCGATGCGACCGGATTGGCGGTGCTGCTGGCACCGCGAGCGCTAGAAGGCGCGCAGAAGACGACACGACCGCGCGCCTCACGCCTTGCGCAACGTCCGCCGGCGTCGGAGTTCGGCGCCGGCTCCCGTGGGGCGCCGGATGGGGGCGGGCCTCGAGCCCCGCCCGGCATCCGGACGGCGGGCTGTCGCTGGACCCGCTTACGCCGGCTTGTTGGCTTCGGTGCCGGCCTGGGCGGGGGCCGGGAAGTCGGCCGCGTCAAGCGCCCGGATCTGCTCGTCGCACTGGTCGGCGACGTCGAAGCTGGCCGCCAGCTTGTGATTGCGGATCATCTGCCCCAGGATTACATAGCTGCGCACGCTGACGCAAAAACCTTGCATTTCCGCCGCTTTGGTGCCACATACTTGCGCATGGCAGAACCCCATTGAGCCAGCCGCGGCGTTACCCCGCGTTACCCGCGGCGCAGAGCGCCGCGCTGGTGACGGAGCAACTGATTCGATGCCCACCACCAAGCTGACCGAGCTCGCCGTCTCCAAGATGCGCCCACCGAAGGCCGGTCGGGTCGAGTACTTCGACACGCTCCTGCCGTCGTTCGGGCTGCGCATCACCTTCACCGGCACCAAGACCTGGGTCGTCATGACCAGGGTTGGCGGCCACCTCAAGCGGATCACCCTCGGCCGCTGGCCGGCGGTCGGCCTCGCCGACGCCCGCGACCTCGCCCGCAAGGCGATCGCTGACGCCCAGGAAGGCAAGACCCCGATCGGCGCCCGCGCCCGTCGGCAGGCGTTCGAGGGCGACACCGTCGCCGAGGTGCTCGCC
This sequence comes from Pseudomonadota bacterium, assembly GCA_046727895.1. Classification (GTDB taxonomy): domain Bacteria; phylum Pseudomonadota; class Alphaproteobacteria; order Geminicoccales; family Geminicoccaceae; genus DATAOG01. Next base: position 8,448 of record JBKPDM010000054.1, read on the forward strand.
GAGTTCATCGCCCGCGACCAGCGCGGCAAGGGGCGACGCTCCTGGCACCAGGTCGAGCGGGCGCTCACCCGCGAGCTGACCGCCGCCGGCTGGATGGACCGGCCGATCGCCGGCCTCGCCCGGCGCGACGTGCTCGACCTGCTCGACGGCCTCACGGACCGCGGCGCGGTCACCATGGCCAACCGACTGCTCGCCTACCTGCGCCGCATGCTTGCCTGGGCGGTCGAGCGCGGCATCCTCGAAGCCTCGCCCGCTGCCGGCGTGCGGGCCCCGGGCGATGAGCGCGAGCGCGACCGGGTGCTGACCACCGCCGAGCTCGCCGCCGTCTGGCGCGCCTGCGAGGCGCTCGGCTGGCCGTTCGGTCCTCTCGTCCAGCTCCTGATGATCAGCGCCCAGCGCCGCGACGAGGTCGCCCACATGGCATGGCCCGACCTGAACCTCGAGCGCCGGCTCTGGACCCTGCCGCGTGAGCTGGTCAAGGCCGACCGCGCCCACGACGTACCGCTGTCCGACCTGGCGATCGAAGTGATTGGCGGCCTGCCCCGGCTCGGCGACGGGCTCGTCTTCCCGGCCAGCCGGCACGGCGGCGACAGGCCCGTATCAGGCTTCAGCCGGGCGAAGGCTCGGCTCGACCAGCTGTCAGGCGTCGCCAACTGGCGGCTGCACGATCTGCGCAGGACCGCGGCCAGCACCATGGCCCGGCTCGGCCACCCGCCGCACGTGGTCGCGGCCGTGCTGAACCATGCCCCCGCCTCGACCCACGGAATCACCGCAGTCTACGTGCGCCACCGGTACGGCGACGAGAAGCGCGCCGCGCTCGATGCCTGGGCGCGCGAGCTCGCGCGCACGATCGGCCGCGCCGAGGCAAAGGTGATCGCGTTCACCGGGTGAAACGAAAAAGGCCGCCCTCCAGGGCGGCCCCTGGCCTCGATCGTGATCGGCTGATCAGCTGCGCCGAGGTTGATCTACATCAAAGCCTTGAATGAATCGCCAGAGATAGCCTCGGGCACCAGAGCATCGGAGCAATGGGGGGGCGACGGGGTGAAGCGCGATCCAGGTCTCCAGACCAAGATCCTTCAACGGCTCGAAGAAGCTGGCCCGAAAGATGAGGTTCGGTCCCTGGAAGGGTATACGTCCGAAGAATTCTGCTACTACGCGCGGCTGCTTCATCGGAAGGGTTGGATCGACATCGTGGACTTCGCGCACTTGACCGACCCGCTCGCGTGTGTCGCCGTCCGACTGACGCCCTCGGGCCATGACCTCTTGGATCGAGCCAGGACCGAGTGGCAACGCAAGGCGAAGTCCGCAATCAGCCGCGGTGCCCAACTGACCCTCGAGACCGTCTTGCGCGGAATGCTCGACCACATGATCCGGTGAACGGATCCGGCCCGGCGAGGCGCTAACCGCCTTTCGTGGGAAGCTCCGACCCGGCCAGCAGCGGCACCGCCAGGCCGCAAGGAAACTCCGGGCGACCGCTGCACCCAGCAGCGCCAGCGCCACCACGTCGCCGGGGGCCCACCGATCAGTTCTCAGCTCGGCTCCGCGTCCCCCCTCTTGACAGCGCCCACCGCCGCAGGCGATCACTGGCGAGAACAGAACAAGAACAGGGCCACCCCGCGATGGATCACCGCTCCTTTCGCGACCGGCTCGTGTTCTCGATCGGCTTCGCAGTCGCCCAGCGCCGGGACCTGCTGCGCCGGCTCCTCAAGGAGCACGTGACCGACGACGCGCGAAAGATGCTCGCCCAGCGGGTGGTGGAGCACCTCGAGTTGTCGGGCTTCGAGATCGACGAAGCCGAACAGGTCATGAGGAAGCGCCCCCCGACGCGCGGCCACGGCTAGGCCGCTCCGCCGGCTCGATCTCCAGCACCTTCAGCTCGGCCTTGGCGCGCTGAAGCTTCTTCGCGGCCGCGTTGGACTGCGGTCCGCGCGCCCGCCTTCGAGCTCCCGCTCGGCCTCCCGAAGCGCCTTGGTCCAGTGGAGCGTCATTGCGTGGTGCTCATCGTGCGGCGCCGGCATCATCCGCGCGGCGATCCGCTCGCAACGGTCAGAGCAGTGCTCCGCGCCGTTGCTGAGCCGCGCGAAGCACACGGGGCAGAACTCGCTGGCGCCTGATTCAGCGGCCTCGACGTCGGATCCGTGATTCATGCCCATGTGTGTAAACGCAGGGATCGGGCTCGGAAAGTCCCATCGCGCCATTTTCGGGCGGGCGGGTAATCAACGGCTTCCTTCTTGTCATGATGACAAGACGCTGCGGCCTCCGGCTCGGGATCGTCACCGGCCCCATTCGCCGCCGCCTTCCGAGCCGCCCTGGTGCCGCCTGTGCCAGGCCGCTGCGAGCAGCGCCGGCCTTAGCGCGCTGAAGCTTCTTCGCGGCCGCGTTGACTGCGGTCCGCGCGCCCGCCTTCGAGCTCCCGCTCGGCCTCCCGGAGGGCCTTGGTCCAATAGGCACGATCCACGGCGACCTGATCCCGGCGGCCATCAGCTCGCGGGGCGGGTAGGCGTGTCTTACCGCCTCGTGCAGGGCCAGCGTTCAGGTGCGGAGCCAGAGATACCCACCCGGTCGGATCGCTTTCATGGTGTGTTCATCTCGAGCAGCGCGGAGGGCGGTCGGCGAAGACGCTTCAAGCGATCCTGGTCGGTGATCTGGTAGACCGCCACGGGGGCGAGGGTCCTGTTGGCTAACACAACATAGGCCTTGCCCTCGTGCTGGCGCACGGCACTGTCGCGGTGCGCCGGGCGCCACATCGACGCTGCCGCTCTTGTGGGGTCCGGTTCAGCCAGGAAGTAGGCGCGCATCGCACGAACGATCAGCTCATCATCCGCATGCGGCATGGCGGTGATCTCCCTTAGCTTGCGAACGGCGCGAGGCTGTGACAGGTGACTAGCGCTGCGACTAGTGCCGTACAGGTCGCGAGCGTCATTAGGTAGGTGAAGGCTGAGGCGAGCATGGGCTTAGCCTCCTAGCTTGCGGTCAACGGCCTAGCGCGCAAGCTCGGCGCTCGCATAGCGATGAACTCTCAGCTCATCATCCGCATGCGGCATGGCCATGACCTCTATCGAGCGATGTTAGGGTGTTCGATACGTAAACGCTTTGCCCAGCAGCGTGTTCCCGCGACATCGGACCACACCGCGAGCTGGTCGACTAAGGCCGCCCGCGCGAGAGAACGGACCTACAGGTGGCAACCCTGCGGCAGGCTCATGAGCGCGCTCAACAGCAGCGCCGTGATGACGCCGAGCGCCAACATGGTCAACTGATCGGTCATAGCGCCGGCAGCTGCAGGTGACGCTCGCGCTCGGCTGCAGCCTCGGGAGCCTCGCCGCGGTACGTTCGCGGTGCCTTGAACGGCCGCTCGGGCGCATCGGGCAGGACCTCGATGTCGGCCGCCGCCGGTCGACTGGCTGCCAGCTCAGCCGTGGTGGCCGAGCGCAGCGTCGACGGCTTCGCCAGGTCGTTCGCAGCCTCCCGCGCCACCCTCGCCTTGGCCCGGCGCCGACGGGCGTATTCTGCATGCCTCTCGCGCTTCTGCTCCGGGGTCAGCTTCGGCCAGTCCCTGCGCCGCCTCGGTGCCTTGCCGGTGCCCCATGCAGGCTCGTCAGGCGACGCGCCATTGGCCGGTGCTACCGTATAGTACCGCCCGGCCTCTCCGAACGCGTCCTAGACCCTATGTTCGCCTTGTGAGCTGAAGGGACCCGTCTCCGGTATGCAGTGGTCGAGGGTTGCGCCAGATCGGCTGGCGCCGAGCCTCAGGCATAGGAGACGGGCCGCATGGAAGCTATCACGTTCGTCGGTTTGGAC
>JBKPDM010000055.1:0-14050 GCA_046727895.1 Pseudomonadota bacterium
GCCTGGCAGAGCCCGACATAGACGATCCCCGCCACGAAGAACGTCTCGAAGTAACGGAAGGTCGCCGATCCCGCGGTCTGCATCCAGGACGTGACGTCGTTGACCGCGACCACCGAGGCGAGCGAGGACCCGAGCACGACCTGGACGAACTGGTTACCGAGTGGCGCGTAGATGATCCTGAAGACCTGCGGAAACACGACGTGACGCAAGGTCTGGAAGGCGCTCATGCCCTGGGACAGCGCCGCCTCGAATTGGCCGCGCGGGATGGCCACAAGACCGCCGCGAAAAATCTCGGTCATGTAGGCGCCGCTGTTCAGCGTCATCGCGACCAGCGCGGACTGGAAGCCGCTCACTCTCAGACCCAGCTGCGGCAGGCCGAAGTAGACGAGATAGAGAAAGACGAGCAGCGGCGTGTTGCGCATGAATTCGACGTAGGCTACCGCCAGAGAGCGAAGCGCCGGGTGAGCGCTCCGGCGGGCGAGCGCGCCGCCGATGCCTAGGCACAAGCTGAGGACGATCGTGAGAACCGAGAGCCAGACCGTGACCAGGGCAGCCTCGGGAAGGCTGCCCAGGTACGGGATGACGGTCCGCAGCGTGAAGTCGTAGCCGCTCATGCGGCGGACGGCGCGGCCGTCTCGCTCCAGCGGCGAACTACTCTGGCCAAGCCTCAGTACTGCGTCTGGATCGGCGGCAGGTCGTAGCCGAACCACTGCTTGAAGAGACGCCCGTTGTCGCCCGACGCGTTGAACTGCTCGACCCAGGTGTTGACCACCCGCCACCAGTCGAAATCACCGGCGGGCAGGCCGATCGCGATCTCCTCGTGCGAGAAGAGGCCGGGCAGGACCTTGTACTCTCCAGGGTGGTTCTTCATGAGCTCCGCGTTGTAGAGATTGTCCTGCGACATCACGTCGACCTGACCGGAGCTCAGGGCGGCGAGGATGTCGGCCTCGTTGTTGAAACGGGCGATCGAGGCGTTGGGTGCGGCGAGCGGCACGTTCTGCTCCGCGGTGCCGCCGCGGGTGATCCCGACGGTCACCGCGGCCTTGTTGATGTCGGCGACCGTCTTCAGATCGTCGCGGTCGGCCTTCACCAGAAACTGGAGACTGACCACCAGGTAGGGATCGGTGAAGGCGATCGAAGTGGAGCGCTGCACGGTCTTGGTGAAGTCCGCGACCGTGATGTCGGCCTTGCCGGTCTGCAGGACCGTGACCCGGCCCGGAATGTCGGTCGTGATGAACTCGGGCTCGACCTTGAGCGCCTCGGCGATCCGTTTGGCTATGTCGATGTCGTAGCCTTCCGGCTCGCCGCTCGGACTGAGCTTGCTGTAAGGCGGATTGCCGCCGATGATCGCGACCCGGAGCTTACCGCCGCTCATGACCTGCGCGAGCGTGCCCTCGCTGTGCGCCGGCGCGCCGATGAGCATGGCGGCGACGAACGCACTCAAGGCCACGACGCGGCTCAGATGATCAGCAAGAAGGCGTCTCATGGCAGTGTCTCCCCAAGGACCCGTTGTGGTGCGCCTCCGGCCAATGCCGGCTTGATCGGCAGAGGCTGCTTGCGGTCGGGCAAGGTTGTCCGGCGTTTACCGGACCGGTATTGCCATTCTTAGTCGTGCGCTCCTCTGCGTGACAAGCCAGTGGCGTTCCGGATCCCGCCTGCCGGACCACCGCAGCTGTTCATGGGCCAAGCGGAGGGGCGGGCGCGGGTTGCGATTGACCGCGGCGGAACGAAGGCGCAGCTTGCCGGCGGCGAAGCAGGCGATTTGCCGAAGCCGATCCCGCAGAACAAGAGGGAGACAATCGTTGGCCAAGATGGTTCAAGGCACGGCCGCGGACGGCCACAGCTTGGGCATCTACCGGGCCGATCCGGCAGGTGCGCCGCGCGGCGCGGTGGTCATCGCGCAGGAGATCTTCGGCGTCAACAGTCACATCCGTGCGGTCTGCGACGACTACGCCGGGCAGGGCTACGTCACGGTCGCACCCGCGCTGTTCGACCGGGTCGAGCGCGACATCCAGCTCGGCTACCAGCCCGATGACATCACGCGAGGCCGTGCGGTGCGCGAGCGGGTGTCGCTCGACGACGCGCTCGCCGACGTCGAGGCGGCGGCCAAAGAAGTCGCGGCGGTAGGGCGGATCGGCATCATCGGCTATTGCTGGGGCGGCACCGTCGCCTGGGTCGCCGCCACGCGCTCGCGCACCTTCGCGGCCGCCGTCGGCTACTACGGCGGCGGCATCGCCGACCTTGCCGGCGAGCAGCCAAATTGCCCGGTCCAGCTCCACTTCGGCGAGCAGGACCAGGCGATCCCGCTCGAGGGCGTGCAGAAGGTCCGGGCCGCGCATCCGGAGGTTCCGATCTATCTCTACCCGGCCGGGCACGGCTTCAACTGCGACCAGCGCGCTTCCTACCACGCCGAGAGCGCACGCCTGGCGCGCGAGCGCACGCTCGCCTTCCTCCGCCAGCATGTCGGCTGACCAGGCCGGACGCTCCCCTTCATCGCGCTCGGAAAATCCGGAGCTCCGCTAGGCAGCGTCCTTCACCTCGAGGACCAGACGTTTGCCGAGGGCGGCCAGCGCCGCTTCCAGCTGGTCGAGGCGCGAGCGGTGGTCGAGATCGAGCAGGCGGCGCACCTGGCGGGGATCGCAGCCGAGCCGCTCGGCGAGCCCAACCTGGCTGAGCCGCGCCTCGCGCATGGCCTGGTAGATCGCAACCTTGGCTGCCGCCATCGGCGGCAGGACGGCGCACGGCTGCCCGCGCTTCGGCCGCGACGGCCGCGGGATCGGCCGGCCGTCGTCGATGTAAGCGCGCAGCGCCCCACCAACGCGTCCTCGGCGCGTGCCGCTGCTTCGGCCGCATCGCGCCCGACGGTGATCGCCTCCGGCACGTCCATGGCCTGCGCGATCACCGTGCCATTCTCGTCGGTCTCCAAGATCAGCGGGTAGGGCTGCATGTCGGTCCTAGAGCACCTTGTTGGGGTCGAGGCCAACCTGCTGCAGAGATCACGAATGAAGTCTGAGCCGACATCACGACTTAGCGCTCGACCCAGGAATCGGCCTCGCGCCGCACCTGTCGAAGGAAGGCGTGGAACTCCTTTGAGCGGCCGGCGAGTTGGTCATTGATCTCGGCAAGCTCATGAATGATCTGAGGCCCGATCCAGCCGACCGCCATAAGCAGCGCCGCCAATCCCAGCAGCATCAGGGTACCAACGCCGAGTGCATGCTCGAAGAAGACCGTTGACGCAAGCGCGCCGGCGGCGGCGTAGCGCAACAACTGACCGACTTGGAGCTGTTGGAACTGCTGCATCCCTATTCTCCGTCGTTCCTGCGCAGACTAAGCGCGAGAATATTGTCACTAACGCTCCTACGTGATCAAGAGGAAGCTGCTGCCATGACTCTGATTCCAGAGGATGACTCTCACGAGGTGGCGCCTGCGAACCTTGGGGGCTAGGACGCGGGTGAGGCAGGCGCCGGTGTAGCTCGTGTGTGTAGCGACCTCTTCGGGGGCCGGCATCGCTCCGGCCGCCGGCTCAATTCGGATCGCGTGCACGGTCGGGGTGGTGCTATGCTGTCCCCGTCGGAGCAGAGGAGCCGTGATGGCCAGAGCCAAGCCAGTGCCAGCGAGAGCGTTCACGTATACCGCGGTGTTCGACCCCGCGCCCGAGGGTGGCTACGTCGTGACCTTCCCAGCCTTACCCGGCCTCGTGACCGAGGGCGAGACGCTGGAGGAAGCGAGGTCGATGGCGACGGATGCGTTGCGTTGTTACCTCGAAGGCCATCTCGAGGACGGTCTGTCGATCCCGGTCGAGGAGGACGCGTCCCCTGCGGCTGTTCGAGAAGCGGTCCGCGTCGAGCTAGAATGAGCCGGCGGCTGCCTGCGGTCAAGCCGCGCCAAGTGATCGCGGCGCTTCAGCGGGCTGGTTTCGTGGTGCGGCGGGTCAGCGGCAGTCACTACCGGCTCAATCCGCCGGACGACCCCAGCCGCTGGGTGGTCGTTGCCTATCACAACCGCGACCTGAAGCCGAAGACCTTGCGCGCCAAGCAAGCCGGGCTCACGGTCGACGCATTCATCGATCTGCTTTGAATTCGCCGCGCCCGCTCACGCCCGACGTTTGGCGCCTTCGAGGCGGGGGGCGAGGTAGGCGCCGGTGTAGCTGGCGGCGCCGGCGGCGGCCTCCTCGGGGGTGCCGGTGGCGATGATGCGGCCGCCCGTGGGGCCAAAGGTCGTCCGCGGGACGATGGCGCGGCGGGTGGTCTGGTGGTATGATCTCTATCATGGATCAGATGCTTGCCGACCGCCTGCCGGAAGTGGTCGCCCTTTGCCGACGCCACCGCGTCGCGCGGCTCGACGTCTTTGGCTCTGCTGCCCGGCAGGCGCATGGCGCCGCCGACCTCGACTTTCTGGTCGAGTTCGAGGATCTCCCGACGGACGACTACGCCGACGCCTACTTCGGGCTGCTCGAAGACCTCGAGACGCTGTTCGATCGACCGGTCGATCTGATCATGACCTCGGCCGTCAAGAACCCGTTCGTGCGGGAGACGATTGAGCGCTCGCGCATCCCGCTCCATGCTGCCTGAAGCGCGCGCCTACCTGCACGACATCGAGCAAGCGACGGTCCTGATCGACCAGTTCCGGCGGGGCAAGACGTTCGACAACTATCGCTCAGACCAGCTGCTTCGTTCGGGAGTGGAGCGGCAGCTGGGGATTATCGGCGAGGCGGTGAGCAAGCTGTCGCGGGTCGATCCCACGACCGCGGCGAGGCTCACGGGCCGGCGCCGGATCATCGCATTGCGCAACGTCCTGATCCACGGCTACGCCAGCGTCGACGACCGGGTGATCTGGAACATCCTCGATCAGGACCTTCCGGTCCTGCGGGCCGAGACGCAGATCATCCTGCCCGGGTAGGGGCGAAGGCCGCGGAGCTCGCGCCGCGTCACGCCCGTCGCTTTTCGCCTTCGAGGTGAGGCGCGAGGACGCGGGCGAGGAAGGCGCCGGTGTAGGAGCCGGGAGCCTGCGCGATCGCCTCGGGCGTGCCGGTGGCGACGATCCGGCCGCCGGCATCGCCGCCTTCGGGGCCGAGGTCGATGACGTGATCGGCGGTCTTGATGACCTCGAGATTGTGCTCGATCACCACGACCGTGTTGCCCTGCGCGACCAGGGCGTGCAGGACCTCGAGCAGCTTCCTCACGTCCTCGAAATGCAGGCCGGTCGTCGGCTCGTCCAGGATGTAGAGGGTGTCGCCCGTGGCCCGGCGCGAGAGCTCCTTGGCGAGCTTGACCCGCTGCGCCTCGCCGCCCGAGAGCGTGGTCGCCGACTGGCCGAGCGTGATGTAGCCGAGGCCGACCCTGGTCAGGGTCTCGAGCTTGTGGCGCACCGGCGGGATGGCGTGGAAGAACTCGGCCGCGGTCTCGACCGTCATGTCGAGCACGTCGGCGATCGAGCTGCCCTTGTACTTGACCTCGAGCGTCTCGCGGTTGAAGCGCCGGCCGCGGCAGACGTCGCAGGTCACGAACACGTCGGGGAGAAAGTGCATCTCGATCTTGATCAGGCCGTCGCCCTGACAGGCCTCGCAGCGCCCGCCCTTGACGTTGAACGAGAAGCGGCCCGGCCGGTAGCCCCGCGCCTTCGCTTCGGGCAGACCCGCGAACCAGTCGCGGATCGGGGTGAAGCAGCCGGTGTAGGTCGCCGGGTTGGAGCGCGGCGTCCGCCCGATCGGCGACTGGTCGATGTCGACCACCTTGTCGAGGAACTCGAGGCCCTCGACCCGCTCGTGGGCGCCCGGGTGCAGCCGCGCCTTGGTCAGCCGCTTGGCGAGCGCCGGGTAGAGGGTGTCGAGGACCAGCGTCGACTTGCCGCTGCCCGAGACGCCGGTGACGCAGGTGAAGGTGCCGAGCGGAATGGCCGCATCGATCTCCTTCAGATTGTTCTCGCGTGCGCCGGCGAGGGTCAGCCAGCGGCCGCGTTTCGCCTTGCGCCTTGCCAGCGGCAGCGGGATCTCACGGCGGCCGGTCAGATACTGCCCGGTCAGGCTCTCGGGCGCCGCCATGACCGCCGCGGGCGTCCCCTCGGCGACCACCATGCCGCCGTGCACGCCCGCACCCGGCCCCATGTCGACCACGTGGTCGGCCTCGCGGATCGCATCCTCGTCATGCTCGACCACGATCACCGTGTTACCCAGATCGCGGAGGTTCTTGAGCGTGTCGAGCAGCCGATGGTTGTCGCGCTGGTGCAGGCCGATCGAGGGCTCGTCGAGGACGTAGAGCACGCCCGTGAGGCCCGAGCCGATCTGCGAGGCGAGGCGGATGCGCTGGCTCTCGCCGCCCGAGAGCGAGCCCGAGTCGCGGGCGAGCGTCAGGTAGCCGAGGCCGACGTTGCCGAGAAAGCCGAGCCGCTCGTTGATCTCCTTGAGGATGCGGCTCGCGATCTCGTTCTGCTTCGCGCTCAGCTGCTCGGGCAGCGCCCGAAACCAGGCGGCCGCCGCCTCGATGCCGAGCCCGGTCACCTCACCGATGTGCCGGCCGGCGACCTTGACCGCAAGCGCCTCGGGCTTGAGCCGGTGGCCGTCGCAGGCCTCGCAGGGTGCGCTGCCGAGGAAGCGGCCGAGCTCCTCCTTCAGCCAAGCGCTGTCGGTCTCGCGCCAGCGGCGCTGCAGGTTCGGCAGCACGCCCTCGAACGGCCGCGTGGTGCCGTAGCGCCGCAGCCCGTCGTCGTAACTGAGCTCGATCGCGGTCTCGCCCGAGCCGTTCAGGATCAGCTCGCGCATCGCCTCGGGCAGCTCGGCCCAGGGCGTGTGCAGGCTCTCGCGGAAGTGCCTGGCGATGCCGTCCAGGGTCTGGAGATAGTAGGTCGAGCTGGAGTTCGACCAGGGCTCGATCGCGCCGTCGTAGAGGCTCTTGTCCGGATCGGGCACGACCAGGTCCGGGTCCATGTAGAGCCTGCGCCCGAGCCCGTCGCAGGCCGGACAGGCGCCGTGCGGGCTGTTGAACGAGAAGAGGCGCGGCTCGATCTCCTCGATCGTGAAGCCCGAGACCGGACAGGCAAACTTCGAGGACAGCACCAGCTGCTCGCCCGACTCCGCGTTCTCGACCACGAGCAGGCCGTCGGAATGGGCGAGCGCGGTCTCGATCGAATCGGCGAGGCGCTGCTCCAGCCCGGGCGCCAGGACCAGCCGGTCGACCACCAGCTCGATGTCGTGTTTCAGCTTCTTGTCGAGCTTCGGCAGATCGTCGAGCTCGTACAGCCGGCCGTCGATCTTGACCCGCTGGAAACCCGCGCGCAGCAGCTCGGCCAGCTCCTTGCGGTACTCGCCCTTGCGGCCACGCACGATCGGGCTGAGCAGATAGAGGCGGGCCCCCTCGGCCAACGCCATGATGCGGTCGACCATCTGCGACACGGTCTGGCTCTCGATCGGCAGTCCCGTCGCGGGCGAGTAGGGGATGCCGATCCGCGCGTAGAGCAGGCGCAGATAGTCGTAGATCTCGGTGACCGTGCCGACCGTCGAGCGCGGGTTCTTCGAGGTCGTCTTCTGCTCGATCGCGATCGCCGGCGACAGACCGGTGATCGAATCGACGTCGGGCTTCTGCATCAGCTCGAGGAACTGGCGCGCGTAGGCCGAGAGGCTCTCGACGTAGCGGCGCTGGCCGTCGGCGTAGATGGTATCGAACGCGAGCGAGCTCTTGCCCGAGCCCGAGAGCCCGGTGATCACGATCAGGCGGTTGCGCGGCAGGTCGAGATCGATCGACCGCAAATTATGCTCACGCGCGCCGCGGATGCGGATGAACTCGTCCATGGTCCGGATCGTATGAGGAGGCCCCCTTCCCGACTGCGCTGGGGCCTGCCGGCTTACATGCCTCCTCGCGCGCCTTACAGCAAGAGGCGCCCCGCACCCAGCTGTGGATAACCTAGCGTGTCAAAGCGGTGCTCACACCAACCGCAATCGCCGACTCCCAGACCATGGGGTAACTGCGGTATAGGAAGTGGGGCGTCGGTCGAATTAGCAAGGCAGGGCCATGGCACAGACGTTTGAGCGGGCGGGGACGAAACCTTTCGATCGGATCATCTTCGATCCCGGGGTGATGGGCGGCCGTGCCTGCATCCGCGGGCTGCGAATCACGGTCGCGACCATTGTCGATCAGATCGCCGACGGCGCTTCTATCGAGGATGTCCTGGCCGAGTATCCGTATCTGGAGCGTGAAGACATTCGCCAAGCCCTCTCCTATGCGGCCTGGCTCGCCAGGGATGAGGTGATTCCCGCGTAGGGCTGCGGCGTGCGCTTTCTCGTCGACACCAATCTATCGCCGCGCGTGGCGGAATGGCTGCGCAACAACGGACACGACGCGGTGCACGTGTTCGAACTCGGCCTCGCCGCGGCGCAGGACCGCGAGCTCTTCGAGCATGCGATGAGAAAGGGCAGGATCGTCCTCACGTCCGATCTCGACTTCGGAGATATCCTCGCCCGCTCGGGCGGCAGCGTAAGCGTCGTCATCATCAGGTTGCGAAGCAATACCACAGTGAGGGTCACTGCGCGGCTTGAGAAAGCGTTGTCGCAAGCCGTCCTCGCACTCAAAAAGGGCGCTGTGGTGATCCTTGAAGAGGCGAGGATTCGCGTGCGCCGGCTGCCGCTCGGCGACTGAGGTGGCCGGAGCCGAAAGATCGACCCGGGCGTCGACTGGACCGGGCGAAGGGGCTCTCGACGTAACGGCGCCGGCAGGCATGCCTCCAGCCGTCTTCGATCCCTGACGAACCGTAGCTTCGGGCTCGGCAGGTGGTATGAATACTGGTGCATCAATGACCCGACGGCATCGCCGAGGGAGGCGCGGGTGAGATTCGCAACGCATCCGGCGAGCAACTGGTACCAGAGAGGCCTCGAGCGCAATCCGGCCAACTACGCGCCGCTCACCCCGATCAGCTTCATCGAGCGGGCGGCCGACGTCTTCCCGACCCGCACCGCCTGGATCCATGGCGATGCCCGCGCGAGCTACGCCGCCTTCCGGGCGCGCAGCCGACGGCTCGCCGCGGCGCTGGCCGGGCGCGGCGTTCGGGCGGGCGATACCGTCGCGGCGATGCTGCCCAATGTGCCGGCGATGCTCGAGGCGCATTTCGGCGTGCCGATGGCCGGCGCGGTCCTGAACAGCATCAACTTCCGACTCGAGCCATCGACGGTCGCCTACATCCTCGGACATGGCGGCGCCAAGGTGCTGCTGACCGACACCGAGTTCGCGCCGACCATCAAAGCAGCGCTCGGCGAAGTTCGGCCGCGACCGCTGGTCGTCGACATGGTCGACCGGCAGTTCCGGGGCGAGGGCGAGCGGCTCGGCGAAGTGACCTATGAGGAGTTCCTGTCCGAGGGCGACGAATCGTTCGAGCCGCTCTACCCGGCCGACGAGTGGCAGGCGATCGGCCTCAACTACACCTCAGGTACGACCGGTCAGCCCAAGGGTGTGGTGGTCCATCATCGGGGCGCCTACCTCGCCGCGATGGGGCAGGCGCTCGCCAACGACATGGGCCTGCATCCGGTCTACCTCTGGACCCTGCCGATGTTCCATTGCAACGGCTGGACCTTCACCTGGAGCGTGGCGCTGCAGGCCGGGACCCAGGTCTGCCTGCGTCGGGTCGAGGCGGCCGCGATCTACGAGGCGATCGCCGAGCACGGCGTGACCCATCTCTGCGGCGCGCCGATCGTCATGAACATGATCGCCAACGCGCCCGAGGAGGTCAGGCGGCAGTTCACGCAACGCGTCCAGGCGATGACCGGCGGCGCGGCGCCGCCCGCGGCGGTCCTCGAGAAGATGGCCGCGCTCGGCATCGACATGGTGCACCTTTACGGCCTCACCGAGTGCTACGGCCCGGCCTCGGTCTGCGCCTGGCAGGACGCCTGGAATGCCTTGCCCGCGCACGATCAGGCGAGGCTCCAGGCGCGCCAGGGCGTGCGCTACCCCATGGTCGAAGCGCTCGATGTGATCGATCCCGCGACGATGTGCCCCGTGCCGCGCGATGGTGCCACCATCGGCGAGATTATGATGCGCGCCAACACGGTGATGAAGGGCTATCTCAAGAACGCTGAGGCGACCGGGGAGGCCTTTCGCGGCGGCTGGTATCACACCGGCGACCTCGCGGTCACGCACGCCGATGGCTACTGCGAGGTCAAGGACCGCGCCAAGGACATCATCATCTCGGGCGGCGAGAACATCTCCTCGATCGAGGTCGAGGACGCGCTGTACCGGCACCCGGCGGTGCTGGAAGCGGCGGTGGTGGCACGCCCGGACGCGAAATGGGGCGAGAGCCCCTGCGCCTTCGTCACCCTGAAGGACGGCGCCTCCGCCACGGCCGAAGACCTGATCGCCCACTGTCGCAGCATCCTCGCCCACTTCAAATGCCCGACGACCATCGTCTTGACCGAGCTGCCCAAGACCTCGACCGGCAAGATCCAAAAGCACCTGCTGCGCGAGCGCGCCCGCGCGTTGTGAGCCATCGAATTGCCATGGGGTCATTCTCTCCCTCGAGGCCTCCGATCGATGCCTGAGGCTGAAATCACAAGAGCCCCATCGCCTGAGGCGAAGGCGATCCGCGAGCCCAGGGCGGCCCGAAGATACTTTCCGCGGTACTTGACGTACGCTATGAGGGCGCACCAAGGACATCGTGAGGGCAGGCATGTTCCAATCCGACCTCCTGGCCGGCAAGCGCATTCTGATCACGGGCGGCGGGACCGGGCTCGGCAAGAGCATGGGCCGGCGCTTTCTGGAGCTGGGTGCCGCGCTCGCGATCTGCGGCCGGCGGCAGGAGGTGCTCGAGACGGCGGCGGCGGAGCATCGTGCGGCAACCGGCGGCGAGGTCACGACCGCGATCTGCGACGTGCGCGATGCCGACGCGGTCGAGACGATGATCGAGCAGTTGTTCGCTGAGCGTCCGCTCGACGCCCTGGTCAACAACGCCGCCGGCAACTTTCTCTGCCGGAGCGAGGAGCTCTCGCCGCGCGCGCTCGATGCGGTGGTCGGCATCGTGCTGAGGGGCTCGGCCAACTGCACGCTTGCCTGCGGCCGTCGCTGGCTGGCGGGCGGCCGGCGCGCCAGCGTGCTCAGCATCGTCACCACCTACGCCTGGACCGGCTCGGCCTACGTGCTCCCCTCCGCGATGGCCAAGGCAGGCGTGCTCGCCATGACCCAGAGCCTGGCCGTGGAGTGGGGCGGCCGCGGCATCCGCCTCAACGCGATCGCGCCGGGTCCGTTCCCGACCCCGGGCGCCTGGGAGCGCCTGGTACCCAAGCCCGAGCTCGCGCACGCGTTCGAGACGCGCAATCCGCTCGGGCGCCCGGGCGAGCATCGCGAGCTCGCCGACCTCGCCACCTACCTCCTGGCCGACGGCTCGGCCTACGTCAACGGCGAGGTGGTGACGATCGACGGCGGCAGCTGGCTGCAGGGCGCGGGCTCGTTCAGCTTCCTCCAGGACATGCTGAGCGAGGCCGACTGGCAGGCGCTGAAGCCGAAGAAGGCGGACTGACCGGCCCCCGTACGAGGAGCGGGCCGCCTGCGCCGGACTGGCCGGGCGGCGCATGCCGCATACATCTAGCGTGCAGAGACGCCATCCCCTGACTGCCTGATCATGCCGGGTCCGCACGGACGCACTGAGGCCGCGCGCGTGATCGGCGAAACGGCAGAACGGAGGCCCGATGAGGAACGCACTGCGCAGCCGGCTGGTCCTGTATGGCGTGGCACTCGGCCTCGTGCTGGTCGTCGCCGCGGCACTCGCCTGGTATCTGGTCGGCCCCGGTGCCAGGCAGGTAGGCTATGGCGAGGCGCTGATCGGCGGACCGTTCAGCCTGGTCGACCAGCAGGGCAAGCAGGTCACGGAGCAGGATTTCGCCGGCCGCTTCATGCTGATCTATTTCGGCTACACCTTCTGTCCCGACGTCTGCCCGCTCACCCTTGCGACCATGGCCCAGGCGATCGAGCAGCTGTCGCCGGAGCAGGCGGACCGGGTCGCGCCGATCTTCATCACGGTCGATCCCGAACGCGACACGGTCAAGCAGCTGGCGTCTTACGCGCCCCTGTTCAGTCCCCGCCTGGTCGCGCTCACCGGCACGCCCGAACAGATCAAGCAGGCAGCGAAGGCGTACCGGGTGTACTTCGCCAAGGTTGCGGGCGACGGGTCGAGCGACTATCTGATGGACCACTCGGCCTTCATCTACCTGATGGGACCGGACGGCAGGTATCGGCGTCACTTCGGCCACGACGCCTCGCCCGAGGATATCGCCAAGGCCCTGCGTGAGGAGCTCGCCAAGAGCTGAGGCGCGGGATTACCGACGGCTCCCGCCTTGCCGATCGGCGCCGGGTCGGTTACAAGCTTCTGCCCGTTGCGGCGGTGCGCGCCCGTAGCTCAACTGGATAGAGCATCAGACTACGGATCTGGGGGTTAGGGGTTCGAATCCTCTCGGGCGCGCCATTTGCAAACAAGACTGCGAACCCCTGGCACGGGCCGCCGTTCGCCAGAACCGCCTGATCCAGCACGTCCTTTCGGCCGAGGATGCGGATCTCGCCATCGTCGGAGCCGAGGTAGGCTTTGCGGAACGGCACCTCGCCGGTCGTCAGCTTCTCGCGCGCACTGACACAAGACCCGCAGCCCGGCTCCGATATTGGCAATTTGGACCCTCGGGCCGCCGCCGCCAGCGCGTCGGCGCCAGCCATTCAGATGGCGACACGATCGTTCCCGCCGTGCTGGCAGCGAAGAGCAGCGCCGAAACGCCAAAAACGCTTGCTCGGAAGACATGCGTCGTGAGATCTCCCCGCGAAACCTCTCAGCCCTTGGCGTACTCGTCGTGGCGGCGCCACCAGACGCCCGTCTCGTTGCGCCCCTTGGGGGCGCGATCGAGCCACTGGTACATGCCCCAGAGGCCGTCCAGTCCGCGCGCATAGGTGGAATAGGTGTGGTAGACGAGGCCGTCCTCGAGCGCGAACGCGCTCATGCCCGGCCTCTCGCGCACGTACGTGGGCGCGTCGGTTCCGCACATGGCCGCGAACTGGGCGACCGGCTCCGGGAGCGGTGTCGCGACAATCGGGTGGCCGCCGCGCCGGTAGTTATATTCGACGCCCCCCTCGCGCTGCTGCTCCTCGGTGATCGAGACGCTGAAGTCGAAGTTGAAGTCGCTGCCGAGCGAGGACGCCCAGGGGAACGTCCAGCCCAGCCGCCGCTTGTACGCCTGCAGCTTAGCGAGCGGCGCCCGCGACACCGCCGAAAGCGTGACGTCGTGGTTCGCCAGGTGGACGACGAAGCCCTCGAAGCCGTCCGCGATCGCCGAGCAGGACGGACACCCCGCCGTGTAGTCAGGCCCGAACATGAAGTGGTAGACGAGGAGCTGCGAGCGCCCTTGGAAGAGATCCGCCAGGAAAGCACTCCCCTCGTCGGTCTCGAATCGATACTCCTTGTCGATCCGAACCCACGGCAACTCCTGCCGCCGCCGCGCCAGCTCGTCGCTGCGCCGCGTCAGCTCCTTCTCGGCCTCGAGCAGCTCGAGCCGCGCTGCCAGCCACTCTTCGCGTGTCCCGGTCATGTGCCTCGTCATCGTTCTTCTCTCCCGTCAGGTGTCCTTCGTCGTTCGTTCCGCTCTCGATACGACGGTTGGTGGTCGGGAGATAGACTTAGCGCCGGGGTGTCGAACGGTGGGAGTGACAAGTGTGGCGCGATTCCGATGGGCTCGCTGATTACGGCCGCGGCGCGTGCGCTCGCGGCGGGTGATCCCCTCGGCGCACTGAACCGGCTCGCGTTGCGCGACGACCCGCCTGCGCTCGCGCTTCGAGGCATCGCGATGGCGTGGCTCGGCGATCTCGTTCTGCCGGCGACGAGCCGCTCACGCATCCGGCAGAGTGAAGACGGCGCAGGGCGCCGCGATGCCGCGCAGCAGGTGTTCGCCCAGCGGCACCAGCGGCGTGGTGGTCTCGGCGGCGACCGCGCCCGAGATCAGCACCGACCGGCCGAGCGGCCGGCACAGCCCCTCCAGCCGGCTGACCAGGTTGACCGCGGGGCCGATGGCGGTGAAGTCCAGCCGGTCGGCCGCGCCGATATT
>JBKPDM010000056.1:0-18564 GCA_046727895.1 Pseudomonadota bacterium
GATCAGCGTCGAGTCGAGGAAATTGCCGGTATAGAACTGGACGCCGGGCTCGGTCGTCTGGACCTCCATGACCCGCCCGCTGGTCGGCTCGACGACCCGCGCTGCGCGCGCCAGCTCGCCTGCCCTGGGCTTGTCGAGCACGAAGTTGTGGTCGTAGCCGTGGCCACGGATGAGCTGCGGGTCGCTCTCGCGGATGCGCGCGCCGATCGCGGTCGGCCTTGTGAAGTCGAAGGGCGTGCCGGCGACCTTGGCGATCTCGCCGGTCGGGATCAGCGTCGCTCCGACCGGGATATAGGCCGAGGCGTCGATCTTCAGCTCGTGACCGTAGATGCTGCCGCTGCCTTCGCCCGCGAGGTTGAAGTAGGTATGGTTGGTCAGGTTCAACACCGTCGGCCTGTCGGTGGTCGCCGCATAGTCGATGCAAAGCTCATCGTTGTCGGTGAGCATGTAGACGACCTTGACGGCGAGCGTGCCGGGATAGCCCTCCTCGCCGTCGGGGCTCGTATATCTGAGTGCGACGCCGACCCCGCCGCCGTTCTCGACCGCCTCGGCCCGCCAGACCTTCCGATCGAAACCCTCGCGCCCGCCGTGCAGCGAGTTGGGGCCGTTGTTCGCGGCGAGCTCGAAGGTCTTGCCGTCGAGGGTGAACCTGGCGCCGCCGATCCGGTTGCCGTAGCGACCGACGATGGCGCCAAAGTGCCTGGCCTTGTTGACGTAGTCGTCCAGGTGGTCGAAGCCGAGGGTGACGTTGGCGAGCTTGCCGTCGCGATCCGGGACCTGGATCTGCTGGACGGAGCCCCCGTAGGTGAGGATCCCGACCACCATCTGATGGCGGTTGGTGAGCGTGTAGAGGTCGACCTCGCTGCCGTCGGGCATCCTGCCGAAAGGTTTCTTCTCGATCGTGTGCGCCATGGCAAACCTCAGTCTGAGATCAGATCGTCGAGGCGAAGCCGGGCGATCCGCGCGATCTGGTCGAGCGCCTCGTCGAACTCGGCCGCAGGGGAATTGTCGAGCCGTCGCCCGAATGCCGCCAGGATCTCGGCCCGGGTGCGACCCTTGACCGCCATGATGAAGGGGAAGTCGAACTTCTCCCGATAGGCGCGGTTCAGCGTCTGGAAGCGGGCGTATTCCGCGGGCGTGCATTGGCTGAGGCCTGCGCTCGCCTGCTCGGCCGTGGAGGCTGCGGTGAGATCGCCCCGTATGGCGGCGCGGCCGGCGAGGTCCGGATGGGCGCGGATCAGATCGAGCTGTCTCTCGCGGGAAGCGGTCCGCATCGCCCGCACCAATGCCGCGTGCAGCGCGCCCCGGCTCGCAAACGGAGCCGCGGCGAAAGCCGCCTCGGCCACCCAGGGCGAGTGCTCGAACACGCCGCCGAACCACTCGACGAAGCGCTCGCGATCGAGGCCCGCCAATTCGGCTGCGGTGAGCTTGCGCGACGTCATGCGCTCCGGCTCCTTCCGGTCGGGTGGCGACGGTCTGAGACGATCGGGCGAGTTTGGCACACCGGCGTGGACAATGGCATGGTTTTGGCGGCAGACTGACCGGTTGCCATGGGACGTCTGACGACGCACGTGCTGGATATCGCCCGCGGCCGCCCTGGGGCCGGGGTCGTCGTCGAGCTGTACGCAGTCGGGGAGGAGCGGCGGCGCTTCCTGACCAGCGCGACCACCGACCAGGACGGCCGCTGTGCGCGGCCTCTGCTCGAGGGTGAGGCGGTGGCGGCCGGAATCTACGAACTGATCTTTCACGCTGGTTCCTACTATCGCGAAGCTGGCGTCGAACTGGCCGATCCGCCATTCCTCGACCGGGTCGTGGTGCGCTTCGCCATTGCCGCCCCCGATCAGCACTACCACGTCCCGCTCCTCCTCTCGCCCTACGGCTACAGCACCTATCGGGGCAGCTGATGACGGGCGCGGTGCGCTTTCTCCTGGGCGACGAGCCTCGCGAACTGCGCGAGGTCGATCCCAATCTCACGGTGCTGAACTATCTGCGCGAGGTCGAGCGCCGCACCGGCACCAAGGAGGGCTGCGCCGAGGGCGACTGCGGCGCCTGCACGGTGGTGCTCGGCTAGCTCGACGGCGACGCGCTCCGCTACCACGCGGTCAATGCCTGCATTCTGTTCACGCCACAGCTCGACGGCAAGCAGCTGATCACGGTCGAGCATCTGCGCCGGCCGGACGGCGCGCTGCATCCGGTGCAGCAGGCGATGGTCGAGTGCCATGGCTCGCAATGTGGCTTCTGCACGCCCGGCTTCGTGATGTCGCTGTTCGCGCTCTACAAGTCCGAGGCGGCGCCCTCGCGCCAGCAGATCCTCGACGCGCTCGCCGGCAATCTCTGCCGCTGCACCGGCTACCGGCCGATCATCGACGCCGCCCGGCGCATGTACGGGCTGGGCGAGCGGGATCACTTCGCCGAGCGCGAAGCCGAGACCATCCGGCAGCTGCAGGCGCTACAGCCCGCCGACCGGCTGGCCTTCCAATCTGGCGGGCACCGCTACTTCGCACCGCGCCGGATCGATGATCTGGCCGCGTTGTACCAACAGTTTCCGGATGCCTGCCTGCTCGCCGGCGGCACCGACGTCGGGTTGTGGGTCACCAAGCAGCACCGGGATCTCGACACCCTGATCCATGTCGGCAAGGTCGACGAGCTGCAGCGCCTCGAGGTCACCGCAACGCATCTCGAGATCGGCGCGGCGGTCACCTATGCGGACGCGCATCGAGCGCTCGGCGAGCGCTGGCCCGACTTCGGCGAGCTGATCCGCCGGCTCGGCTCGGTCCAGATCCGCAACTCCGGCACGATCGGCGGCAACATCGCCAACGGCTCGCCGATCGGGGATTCGATGCCGGCGCTGATCGCGCTCGGCGCCACTTTCGTCCTGCGCCTAGGTGGAACCCGGCGTGGCGATCGGGAACACTCCACCACCGCTATCCATTTAACCGTTTGCTATCGAGCCCCATGCTAGCGGTGGAGCGCCGGGTCGCGTGCTCGGTGCAAGGGCGGGCGCGAGATTCGCCGCGATAGCGCCTCGGTGACGTCGGAGTGTCGTGGATGGACCTCGCGACTTTGATCGGCCTGGGCAGCGGGACCGCGGTAGTCCAGCTGGCGATCTTCCTGGGCGGGGACTTCATGACTTTCGTCAACGTCCCCAGCGTGCTGCTCGTGGTCGGCGGCGCGATGGCCGCAACCGTCCTCCGCTTCACCCTGGCCGACGTGATGACCGCGCTGAATACCGGCATCTCGGCTGCGTTGTCGCACAGCAAGACCCGCCGCGGCTTCTGATTCAGGAGATCGCCGAGCTCGCCCAGAAGGCGCGCAAGGAGGGCCTGATCGGCCTCGACGGCATCGAGACGAGTAACGACTTCCTGAAGAAAGGCGTCCAACTTTGCGTCGACGGCCTGTCCTTCGAATTCATCAAAGACGCGCTCAGCCGCGATCGCGACCTGTATCTCGAGCGTCACGAGGAAGGCGAGAAGATCTTTCGCGCGATCGGCGATGCCGCGCCCGCCTTCGGCATGATCGGCACGCTGGTCGGCCTGGTCCAGATGCTGAGCAACATTGGAGGATCCCCAGACCATCGGTCCGGCGATGGCGGTGGCGCTGCTCACCACGCTCTACGGCGCCATGATCTCGAACCTGGTTGCCCTGCCGGTGGCCGACAAGCTCGCCTCCAAGGCGCAGCTCGAATACGTGATCCGCACCCTCGTGATCGAGGGCACGCTGCACATCCACCAACCCGGACATCATGATCGAGTTCTTGAGCGCCTATCTGCCCGAAAATCAGCGCGAGGCGCGGGAATGAGCGCGACCGCGCCTGTCGGGCGCTACCGAGGCTGATCAGCGATGGCCAAGAATGCCGTGCCGGTCGGGGCGCCGCCCTGGATGGTCACCTTCGCCGACCTGATGTCGCTCCTGGTGACCTTCTTCGTCCTGATCATCTCGTTCTCGGTTCCCGACAAGGACAAGCTCAAGATCGTCGCCGGCTCGATGCGCGACGCCTTCGGCTTCCAGCGCGAGGTCGTCGTCACCGGCATGGTCGAGATCGACGGCAATCCGCGCTTCGAATACGCCAAGGATCTGGTGCCTCTGCCGGTCGAGCAGGAAGTCGGCCCGCTTCCCGATAACGGCGACGACATCCGCGCCCTGGGCGCGCGGGAGGCGGCCCTCGACCAGCAGGCGGAGGTCGTCGATCCGCACCCGATCAATCGGGAAGCCGATCGGGCGCGACAGGAGCAAAGCAAGTCGGTCAGCGAGGAGCAACGGTTCGCGCAGACCGAGCGGGATCTGCGCCAGGCCATGCACTCGGTGCCTGAGCTCGAGCAGCTGGCCGGCAATCTTCAAGTCGAGCGGGTGCCGGAGGGCCTTCGCATCCAGATCGTCGATCAGGAAAAGACCTCGATGTTTCCCCTCGGCAGCGCCGAGATGTACGAGCCGACCAAGACCCTGCTGCGCCGCGTCGCCGAGGCGATCGCCAAGCTGCCGAACAAGATCTCGATCACGGGCCACACCGACGGCCTCGCCTATCGCCGCACCAATGGCTACGACAACTGGTCGCTCTCGCTCGATCGGGCCGATGCGACCCGGCGGGTGCTGATCGCCGCAGGCCTCGATCCGAGCCGCCTCGCGACCGTGATCGGCAAGGCCGACACCGAGCACATGTTTCCCGAAAATCCGCTCGATCCACGGAATCGCCGGATCAGCATCACCTTGCTGCGCGAGGCGCGGCCGCCGACCTACACCTCAGGCGCTGGTCCGGGTTAGCGACCGCGCCCGCCAGAGCAGAACGTCGAAGCACGCGCCGCTCAAGGCGCGTTCGAAGGTCATGCCGGCCCGGACCAGACCGCTTCCGGGCGCCGCCCGAATATCAGGGTTGCAACGAAGCTGAGGACCTCCTCGTCGTTCTGGTTGACGACGACCGATCGCGCCCGGACGATGCCGCGATCGGGCTTCGAGCGCGACGGCCGCACCTCCAGAACCTCGAGCCGCGCCGCCAGCGTGTCGCCCGGGCGCACGGGCTTGAGCCAGCGCAGCTCCTCGATCCCGGGCGAGCCCATGGCCGCGGCACGGCTCAGCAGGCCGTCGGCGAACAGGCGCATGAACACGCACACGGTGTGCCAGCCGCTCGCGATCAGCCCGCCATAGATCGATGCAGCGGCGGCCTGCTCGTCGAGATGGAAAGCTTGCGGATCCCACTCGCGGGCGAAGGCGACAATCTCGTCGCGACTGAGGGTGCGCCGACCGAGGTGGTGGACCTGACCGGGCTTCAGATCGTCGAGGTGAATCTCGGGCATCCCGTAAGCGTCCAAGAGCGAGGGCGGACTGGTGCGCCGACGGTTGGTGCTTCAGGGGACGAAGCAGGACGGCGGCCTGCGGTCTGCTTCCTGCCGCAGCGCAATCACCTCATCCCCCAGGACTTCGCAGATCGGTCCAGGTACGCCCGAAAGTGCACGCGCCAAGCACAGCCACGGCGGGTTGACGCCGCGAGCCCCGCTTACCGCGGTCGTGCGCCCTACGCGAGGGTCAGATCAGCTCGGGACTGCCCTCAGAGCGGGCAACCCGGCGCACCCGCGTCACCCAGAGCAGACCGAGATAGGCCGAGCTCAGCAGAGCGAGCATCGGTTGAGTGAGATTCAGCCACAGGGCTCCGACCACGCCCGGGATCGCAACCAGCGCCAGATAGATGGCCAGACAAACGGGCCAACGCCAATGCCGGGCCAGCCGATGATGCAGGTGATTCTCATCCGCGCTGAGCGGCGAGCGGTCGTTGATCCACCGCGTCACCATGACCCGCAGGCAGTCGACCACCGGCACCAGCAGCCAGAGGACCACGGTCATCATCGGCAGGCCGCCGCTCGCCTGATGATGACAGTAGATCATCAGGATACCGATCGTCGCACCGATCGAGTAGCTGCCGGCATCGCCCAGAAACAGCGCCCCGCGCAGGTTGTAGGGCAGCAGGATCAGCAGACCGAGCATGAAGAGCTGCAGGTAGCCGCTGAGCGGCGCGGGCGCGTAGAGCAGCAGGCAACCGGTCCAGAACAGGGCCAGCCCGATCAGGAGCCCGTTCATGCCGTCGACCATGTTGACCGAGTTCTGCAGACCGACCAGACAGAGGATGGTGAAGGGCAGCGAGAACAGCCACAACGGCACGACCATCCGTGCCCCCAGATCGATCTGGGTGAGGAGCAGATCGGGCTGCAGCAGGAGGACCGCTCCGAACAAGCCCGAGGCGATGATCAGCCGCGTGTTAGGTGGCGCATGCTGCCGGTCGTCGTACCAACCGAGGATCAGGAAACCGAAGCCGGCCAGCGCGAGGGGCACGAGGATGCCCGTCGGTTCGCCGCGCAACATTGCGTATCCCAGGGCCACCAGCGCCAGCGGCAGCATCAAGGCGATACCACCGACCATCGGCGTCGGCCGGATGTGGCTCTTGCGGCCACCGTCCGGATAGTCGATGACGCCCAAAAGCTGCCCGATCGGCGCCGCAAAACTGCAACACGCCACGACCGAAAGCCCAAACCATACCGTGGAGAGCATCATGTCGAACAACGAGCTCCGTGCGTCTCTTGAGTGTAGGGTCGAGCCTAGCCAACGGCGCCTCGTTTTTCTTGCCTGCTCTGAGCTAGAAGCACCCGCGTACCACGTTCCTTCCCCCGTCGCTTCGGCGTCCCGATAGGGTCGGCCGCGCGTCCGACGATCAGCAATCCCAGGCTGTTCACGGTCCGCCGGTCGGGCACCAAAGACGAACTCCTTAAAGATTGGTTAAAATTAGTCCTGGCAAACCCGGGTAGTCAACCCCAAAACGCGCTTCTTCAGTAAGTTACAGTTGTTTATTCCAGCTCACCAATGAATCAAAAGGTGACCTCTTCGCTGCCTTTCTCGGATTGGTTGATTCTGTCCTACCGTACTGCAACCATTACCGGAAACACCGGCCGCCGCGTCAACCCACTCCAGCGCCTGAGCCAGGGATGACTCAGGCTAGGAACGCGCGCTCAACCATTAGTCCGGACCACCAGTCGTCGCGAAGTGGTAGCACAACTCTAGAGCGCAAACTCCCGATTCGACCAGTGGACGCACTGGAGCCTGTCCAACCCTCGCCCCGGCTTCGTCGCCTCTTTCCGCGCACGCTGGTCACACTGAGCAGCTGCGTGGGCTTCCTCCACCGAACCCTCTTCGACGCACGCGAGTCGGACAGACACACCTTCGTTGCTCTCATGTCTCGCCCGGGGCGTCAAGCCCTTGTCCGAGCTGCGACGACAGCAAGGAACACGACATCGGGCCCGACGCTCGCGGACGCCGGGAGGCCTTCGCCGCAGTGCTTGAGCTCTCTGCCGGCAAAGGCTAGACCACCCCGATCGATCACGTGCTCGATTGACCCTATCAGGCGAGGAGGCGCGCTTTGGAAACCCGGCTGCGCAAGGTGTGGGACCGCGGTGAGACGGCGGTCAACGGCTGGCTTTCGATCCCGAGCACGGTGACCGCGGAGCTGGTCGCCAGCCAGGACTACGATTCGGTCGTGGTCGATCTGCAGCACGGGCTGATCGACTACCAGACCGCGCTCGCCATGATGCAGGCGATCAAGGCCGCGGGCGACGCGACCGTGATCGCGCGGCCGCCCTGGCTCGAGCCCGGCATCATCATGAAGCTGCTCGACGCCGGCGCCTGGGGCATCCTCTGCCCGATGATCAACAACCCCGCCGACGCCGAGGCCCTGGTGCGGGCCAGCATGTATGCGCCGCGCGGCTACCGCAGCGTCGGCCCGACCCGCTCGATGATGATCTACGGCCCCGCCTACATCCAGGAAGCCAACGATGTCGTGGTCACGCTCGCCATGATCGAGACCCGCGAAGCGCTCGACAAGGTCGAGGCGATCGCCAGGACACCGGGCCTCAGCGGCCTCTACATCGGGCCCTCCGACCTCGCTCAATCGCTCGGTTATCCGATCCGGCTCGACCCGACCGAGGAGCCGGTGATGGCGGCGATCGAGCGCATCCTCGCCGCCGCCAAGGCGGCCGGCATCAAGGCCGGCATGCATTGCATGATGCCTGACTATGCCCGCGAGATGGCCCGAAAGGGCTTCGACTTCGTCACGCTCGGCAACGACGTCCGCATGCTGAGCGCCGAGCTCGCGGCGCGGGTCGGCGCCTTTCGCGGCCGCTGAGGATCAGCCGCCGACATCGACCACGACGCGGCCCTGGACCTTGGCCTCCAGGATCGCGTCGGCGAGCCGAGGCAGGTCCTCGAGCGTCGCCGGCCGGATCATCGAGTCCAGAAGGTCGAGATCGAGATCGCGCGCCAGCCGCTGCCAGGCGACGCGACGTCGATCCTGTGGCTGATAGACCGAATCGATCCCGAGCAGGCTGACCCCGCGGAGCAGGAAGGGGATCACCGTGGTCTGCAGCGCGTTGCCGCCGGCATTGCCGACCGCGGCGACCGAGCAGCGGTACTTCATCTGGGCGAGCACCCGGGCGAGCGTGGTACCGCCGACGGTGTCGACGCAGCCGGCAAAGCGCTCGGACTCGAGAGGCCGCGAGCTTGGCTCGGCGAGCGCCG
Source organism: Pseudomonadota bacterium (assembly GCA_046727895.1). Lineage (GTDB taxonomy): Bacteria > Pseudomonadota > Alphaproteobacteria > Geminicoccales > Geminicoccaceae > DATAOG01. Next base: position 8,551 of record JBKPDM010000056.1, read on the forward strand.
CGCGGTCGATGAAGCCGCTCGCGCCGAGCGATCGCAGATAGGCGTGGCTCGCGGCGCGCCCGGTCGAGGCCGTGACCTGGTGACCGAGCCGGGCGAGCAGCGCGATCGCGACCGAGCCGACCCCGCCCGCGCCGCCGGTGACCAGGACCTCGCCGGCGCCGGGCACGAGGCCCTGGCTCTCGAGCGCCAGCACCGCGAGCATCGCGGCGAAGCCAGCCGTGCCGACCGCCATCGCCTGCCGGGTGGTCCAGCCCGCGGGCAGTGGCACCAGCCAGTCGCCTTTGACCCGGGCGCGCTCGGCATGGCCGCCCCAGTGGCGCTCGCCGACTCCCCAGCCGGTCAGGACGACCGCGTCGCCCGTCCGAAAGTCGGGATGCGCGCTCTCGAGCACGCGCCCCGCGAAATCGATCCCCGACACATGCGGATAGCTGCGCACCAGCGGTACCTTGTTGCGGATGACCAGTCCGTCCTTGTAATTGAGGGTCGAATGCGCCACCGCGACCATGACGTCGCCCTCGGGCAGGCGTGTCTCGTCGAGACGCTCCACGGCCGCCTCGACCTTGTCGCCTTCCTTGGTCAGCACCAGCGCCTTGAACATCGGGTTCTCCGTGATATGGGATGAGGTCGGATGTCGCCGATTCCTGCGTCCCGATCGCCGCTCTGCCGCGCTCAAGAGTTAGTGAGCGGGGCGCGGGCTGGCTACTCTGCCGGAGTGCCGCAGGCAAGCGCGTGGCCCGTACCCGCGACGCTACGCTATAGAATGGCGCGAGCTGCCTGCCTCTCCCGCCGTCCGGGAGCGGCGGGGCGAGGACGTCAGGTCTGATTCATGGACGAACGACGCTACGATCTGCTCGACGATCGTTGGATCCTCTACGTGCCGGCGCGCGCCAAACGACCACATGACGTACGGCTCACGATCCTGAAACCGGCACGTCCGCCCTACGATCCTGACTGCCCGTTCTGTCCCGGTAATGAGGGCGAGCTGGAAACCGTCCTCTTCGAACGGCAAGGTACGGCAGGCCAGCGCTGGGCGACCCGCGCCGTGGCGAACAAGTACCCGATCGTCACCGGCGGCCTGAACGGGCCCGATTCACCCGAGGGCTTCGCTGGCGCGCACGAAGTGCTGATCGAAACGCCCCGTCACGACCTCCAGCTGGCGGACATGACGGTCGGCGAGCTCGAGGCCGTTCTCGCCACCCATCGGGCCCGCTTTGCCGCCCGTGCCGGCCATGCCGCCTGGACCGTGGCGTTCCGCAACCACGGCCCGACCGCCGGGATCTCGCTGTTCCATGCGCACGGCCAGTTCGTGGCGACCACATCGGTGCCGCCGTTGGCTGCGGCGCGTGAAGCGCGCGCCGAACGTTATTTGCAGGAGGTCGGGCGCTGTTTCCTTTGCGACGTGATCGAGCGGGAGCAGCGCGAAGCGCAACGCCTGGTCGGCGAGGTCCCTGGCTTCGTCGCGTTCGTGCCCTACGCCGCCGAGGTGCGCTTCGAGATGTGGGTCGCGCCAAACCGCCATCAGAGTCACTTTGCCGCGCTCGACGACCCCGAGGTCGCCGGGCTGGCCGGACTGATCAGCCGGGTGCTGCGGGCCTTGCGTGCCGCGGCGAGCGATCCAGACTACAACTTCGTGATTCTCACGGCCTCGAGGGGGAGGCGGAACAGCCCGGCCTGGCACTGGTACCTGCGCGTCCGACCGCGCATCAGCGTGGTCGGCGGCTTCGAGCTGGCATCCGGCGTCGCCGTCAATCCTTCTTTGCCCGAACTCGACGCCGCCCGGCTTCGCGCCGAGACCACCTGAGCCCGGACCGACAACGTGGCCGGACGAACAGCGTGAATCATTCAGCGTCCGACGTTCCGGTTGATAAGGACAAAGATGAACAACACGCCAAACACGAACAGCGCGAGGCCGGTGCCGTAGAAGATTGTGTCCACGGCCCGGCTCGCCATGAGCAGGCCGAGCAGGCCGAGCAGTCCCATGACCGCGCCGAGCACCCAGCTGCCGATCGCATCGTCGTTCACGCCGGTCCCTCCGGGCCGCCCGGGTGCTCGACCAGGTCGCGATAGGCGTGCCAGGTGGCGTGGCCGATCAGCGGCAGGGTCAGGATCAGGCCGACGTAGAGCGTCACCAGACCGGCCGCCGCGAACACCACGATCAACACCGCCCAGAACAACATCGGGCCTGGGTTCTCGCGCACCGCGGTGACGCTGGTCGCGATCGCGGTGAACACGTTGGCCTCCGGCCGATCGAGCAGGAACGGGATCGAGATCGCGCTGATCGCGAAAGCCACCACCGCCAGCACGCCGCCGATCGCGGTGCCGACGATCAGGAACGGCAGCGCGCCCGGATCGAGGAACGTCTGCGCGAACAGGTCGCCGAACGAGGGCGGAGCGAGTCCGAAGAACAGCATGAAGATCAGTGCCGCGAGCCGGATCCAGAAGAACAGAAACAAGAGCAGCACCACACCCATCAGGCCGATCTGCCCCGGATTGCGTTGCCAGGCCAGGATCGTCGCCCCGATGGACACCGGCTCGCCAGCCCCCAGCCGGCGACTGACCTCGTACAGGCCGACCGCCAGGAGCGGACCGACGATCAGGAAGCCGCACACCATCGGCAGAATCAGGAACGCCATCCCTGCCAGCCACAGACCGAGCGTGATCAGGTAACCGAGGACCGCGAACAGCACGCCATAGGCGAGGCTGACCCCGGGCGCGCGGCGCAGGTCGCGCCACCCGCCGGCGAGCCAGCTCCACGGGCGATCCAGCTCGATCCTGCGCACCCGCGGCGAGGCGGCCGTGAACACGGGAACCGCTTCGGCCATCGTCCATCCTCCCCGTCACGCCGGGTCCAGCCCTCCGATCCGGCGCGAAGATGCCTCCAATCTCCGCTGACCAATTGACATAAATCAAAGGCCGTGGCCAGCTGCCGCATAAGTTGCACCGCAACGACGATCGAGCCAAGGGGGGTCTGCCGTGGCCGTTGCGAGGGAAGCCGTCGCCCGAACCTCACCCTACGAAGAAGAGGTGATCCGCTGGTTCGTGATCGCGACCGTCTTCTGGGGCGTGGTCGCGTTCACGATGGGCACGTTCATCGCTTTTCAGCTGGCCTACCCGGTCTTCAACCTCGGTCTGGAATGGACCACCTTCGGCCGGCTGCGCCCGGTCCACACCTCGGCGGCGATCTTCGCCTTCGGCGGCAATGCCCTGATCGGCACCTCCCTCTACGTCGTGCAGCGCACCTGCCGGGCGTCGCTGTTCGGCGGCCGGCCGCTCGCCACCTTCCTGTTCTGGGGCTACCAGCTGTTCATCGTGCTGGCCGCATCGGGCTACGTGCTCGGCGTCACCCAGAGCCGCGAGTACGCCGAGCCCGAGTGGTACGTCGACATCTGGCTGACCCTGGTCTGGGTGGTTTATCTGGTGGTCTATTTCGGCACCATCCTGCGCCGGCGCGAGCCGCACATTTACGTCGCCAACTGGTTCTATCTCGCCTTCATCGTGACCATCGCGATGCTGCACATCGTCAACAATCTGGCGGTGCCGGTGTCGTTCTTCGGCACCAAGAGCTATTCGCTGTTCTCGGGCGTCCAGGACGCGCTGACCCAGTGGTGGTATGGCCACAACGCCGTCGGCTTCTTCCTGACCGCCGGCTTCCTCGGCATGATGTACTACTTCATCCCGAAGCAGGCCGAGCGCCCGGTCTATTCCTACCGGCTCTCGATCGTCCACTTCTGGTCGCTGATCTTCCTCTACATCTGGGCGGGGCCGCACCACCTGCACTACACGGCGCTGCCCGACTGGGCGCAGACGCTCGGCATGACCTTCTCGATCATGCTCTGGATGCCGTCCTGGGGCGGCATGATCAACGGCATCATGACCCTCTCGGGCGCCTGGGACAAACTGCGCACCGACCCGGTGCTGCGCTTCCTGGTGGTCTCGGTCGCCTTCTACGGCATGAGCACCTTCGAGGGGCCGATGATGTCGATCCGCCAGGTCAATGCGCTGAGCCACTACACCGACTGGACGATCGGCCACGTCCATTCCGGCGCGCTCGGCTGGGTCGCCTTCATCTCCTTCGGTGCGGTCTACTTCCTGGTGCCGCGCTTGTGGCACCGCGCGCGCCTCTACTCGCAGAGGCTGGTCGAGGTGCATTTCTGGATCGCGACGCTCGGCATCGTCCTCTACATCACGGCGATGTGGGTCTCGGGCATCATGCAGGGGCTGATGTGGCGCTCCTACGACGCGCTCGGCTTCCTGCAGTACTCGTTCATCGAGACCGTTCAGGCGATGCATCCGTTCTACGTCATCCGGGCGTTCGGCGGCGTGCTGTTCCTTACCGGCGCGCTGGTCATGGTCTACAATCTGTGGCGCACCGCCCGCGGCGACGTCCGCACCGAGGAAGCGCTCGCGCCGCAGATCGCCGCGACCCCGGCCGAGTAGGAGGGTGCCAGCCATGTTCAGCCACGACCGGATCGAAACCAATGGCCTCGTGCTGCTGGTCCTCACCCTGATCACGGTCGCGATCGGCGGCATCGTCGAGATCGTGCCACTCTACACGATCGAGAGCACGATCGAGCCGGTCAAGGGGGTCCGGCCCTACTCGCCCCTCGAGCTCATGGGGCGCAACATCTACGTCCGTGAGGGCTGCTACCTCTGCCACAGCCAGATGATCCGGCCGTTTCGGGATGAGGTCGAGCGCTATGGCCACTACAGCCTCGCCGCCGAGAGCATGTACGACCATCCCTTCCAGTGGGGCTCGAAGCGCACCGGGCCGGACCTCGCCCGGGTCGGTGGCAAGTACTCCAACGACTGGCAGGTCGCGCATCTGATCGACCCGCGCAGCGTGGTGCCCGAGTCGGTGATGCCGCCCTACGCCTTTCTGGCGCAACACGTCCTCGAGGTCCCGAACATCACGGATCACCTGCGCACCAATCGCACCGTCGGCGTGCCCTACACCGACGAGATGATCGAGCAGGCGGCGGCCGATCTGTTTGCCCAGGCCGATCCCAACGCCGATCATGAGGCGCTTCTGGCGCGCTATCCCAAGGCCGCGGTCGGCGACTTCGACGGCGACCCGACCCGCCTCACCGAGATGGACGCGCTGATCGCCTACCTCCAGATCCTCGGCCGGATGGTCGACTTCACCGACATCCGCACCGAGGAGATCCTCCAATAAGCGACCGGGCGCTCGAGATGTTGGCCACCATCCACGCCTGGGCGAGCGCGCTCTGGCCCCTTTGGCTGATGATCCTGTTCCTCGCGATCGTCGCCTGGGTCTACTGGCCGAAGCGCAAGGCCGAGCTGGAGAAGCAAGGCCGGATACCCCTGCGCAACGACGACGACGATCGGGGCGAATGACCGATGCCGACCAAGGTCGAAAAGGACGAGATCACCGGCCAGCACACCACCGGCCACGAGTGGGACGGCATCAAGGAGTTGAACACGCCGCTGCCGAAGTGGTGGCTCTACGTCATGTACGCGACCATCGTCTGGTCGGTGATCTGGTGGTTCCTCTATCCGAGCTGGCCCGGCGTCACCGGTTATTTCCACGGCCTGCTCGGCGCCAATCAGCGACTTGAGCTGGACCAGCGGATGGCGCAGGCCAACCTGCGCCAGGCGGAGTATCTCAAGCGGATCGGCCAGGCCTCGCTCCAGCAGATCAGCCAGGATCCGGACCTGCTGAACTTCGCGCTTGCCGGCGGCGCCGCGGCATTCGCCACCAACTGCGCGCCCTGCCATGGGCTGGGCGGCGCCGGTCAGGGAGTCTATCCCAACCTCGCCGACGATTCGTGGTTGTGGGGCGGCACCCTCGACGCCATCCACCAGACCATCACCTATGGGATTCGCAACGGCAACGACAACGCCCGCACCAGCGAGATGCCGGCGTTCGGCGCCGATCAGCTCCTGACCCGCGAGCAGATCAACGACGTGGCCGAATATGTCCTCTCGCTCTCGGGACGCGCCGACGACGCCGAAGCGGCGAAGCGGGGCGCTGCGGTGTTCGCCGAGCAATGCGCGGCCTGCCACGGCGACGATGGCAAGGGCAACCAGGAGCTCGGCGCGCCCAATCTGACCGATCAGATCTGGCTGTACGGCGGCACCAAGGCCGACATCGTGGCGCAGATCTTTCGACCGAGAATGGGCGTCATGCCGGTCTGGTCGGAGCGGCTCGATCCCGATACCATCAAGATTCTGACGGTCTACGTGCACTCGCTCGGAGGCGGCCAGTAGGGACGGCACATGGCGGCTATCGACACGATCAGCCGTGATCAGGTCGCGGTCGAGGATGCGGTCTCCTTCAAGGAGCTGAAGAAGCAGCCGCTCTACGCCGCCCGGATCAAGGTCTACCCGAAGCAGGTCCGCGGCCTGTTCCGGCGGATCAAGTGGACGGCCCTGATCGTGCTGCTCGGCATCTACTATGTCGTGCCGTGGCTGCGCTGGGATCGCGGCCTGGGCGCGCCGGATCAGGCCGTGCTGATCGACATGCCGAACCGGCGCGCTTATTTCTTCTGGATCGAGATCTGGCCGCAGGAAATCTACTACCTCACCTTCCTTCTGATCCTCGGCGCCTTCGGCCTGTTTCTGGTGACCAGCATCGGCGGGCGGGTCTGGTGCGGCTTCACCTGCCCGCAGACCGTCTGGACCGATCTGTTCATGTGGGTCGAGCGCAAGGTCGAGGGCGACCGCGGCGCCCGGATCCGCCTCGACAAGGCACCCTGGACCCGCGCCAAGGCATTGAAGAAGGGTGTGAAGCACGCGGCCTGGTTGCTCATAGCCGCGGCGACCGGCGGCGCCTGGATCATGTACTTCAATGACGCGCCGAGTGTGACCAAAGCGATCCTGACCGGCGAGGCGTCGTTCGCGCAGTACTTCTTCTTCGGCCTGTTCACGGCCACGACCTACCTTCTCGCCGGCTGGGCGCGCGAGCAGGTCTGCACCTACATGTGCCCCTGGCCGCGCTTTCAGGCGGCGCTGCTCGATCAGGACTCCTACGTCGTGACCTACGAGCGCTGGCGCGGCGAGCCGCGCGGGCCCCACAAGAAGGGGCAGTCCTGGGAGGGCCGCGGCGACTGCATCGCCTGCAACAACTGCGTCGCGGTCTGCCCCACGGGCATCGACATCCGGGACGGTCTGCAGCTCGAGTGCATCGGTTGCGGGCTGTGCGTCGACGCCTGCAACGATGTCATGGATCGGATCGGGCGACCGCGCGAGCTGATCACCCTCGACACCGAGCGCAACCAGGCGCTGCGGATCGCCGGCAAGCCGCCCGAGCGGCGTATCTTCCGGCCGCGCACGCTCATCTACTCCGCGATCATCGCCGTGCTCGGCGCGGGCGTGCTGATCGCGCTTGGCGCCCGCTCGAGCGTCGACATCAACATCCTGCACGATCGCAACCCGCTGTTCGTGAAGTTGTCCGACGGCGGCATTCGCAACGGCTACACGATCAAGATCCTGAACAAGAGCCGCGAGGCCCGGCTCTACGACCTCACCCTCGACGGTATCGAGGGGGCGACCGTCAACGTGCTCGGCCAGAACGTCGAAGGCTTCTCCCATGCTTTCGTCGCCGCCAACCCCGACACGGTGACCACCTATCGGGTCTACGTCACGGTGCCGCATGGGGCGCTCGAGCAGCCGGGCGACGACGCGCATGAGGAGCGTGAGCGTGGCATGCAGCCGCTTACCATGGTCCTGACCGATCGCACCAGCGGCACTCGGGCCGCGCAACAGACCGTCTTCCGGGAGCCGGGGTGATGGCCATCGTTGTGGAGCGGAACCAGGACTTCGATCGCGGGCGCTGGATTCCCTGGGTCTTCGTCGCCTTCTTCGGGGTCGTGCTGGTGGCGAACGTGACCCTGCTGGTGGCCGCGCTTCACACCTGGACGGGTCTCGAGACCACCGACGCCTACGAGCGCGGTCTCGCCTACAATCGGGCGCTGGCCGCAGCCGCGGAGCGGGAGGCGCTCGGCTGGCAGGTCACCTTCGCCTTCACCCGCGAGGGTGATCGCCGTGGCCTGATCGAGGTCGGCATCGAGGACCGCTTCGGCAACTTCCTGCAGAAGGCCGAGGTCACGGCCCGGTTCGTCCGCCCGACCCAGGAAGGTTACGATCGGACGGTCACGCTCGAGCACCAGTATGGCGCTCGCTACAGCGCCGAGGTCGAGCTGCCGCTCGCCGGCCAGTGGGAGGTCCGGCTGAGCGCCGCCGAGCGGGGACAGCAGTATCAGCTGAGCAGGCGCATCTTCGTGGAGCCATGAGCGCAAACAGCCTCATCGATGCGGACGCGCCGCCGCTGGTGGCGGGTCTCGATGCCGCGTCGGTCGACGCCAGCAGCTACGTTCAGGAATTGCATGATGGGCTTCACGCGCTCCACCTCATGGTCGAGGGCGTGCACTGCGGCGGCTGCGTCCGCCGGATCGAGCGCAGACTGCACGCGGAACCCGCCGTCGAGCACGCGCGCCTCAACCTGACCACGCGCCGCCTGGTGGTCCGATGGCGCGGTCCCGCGGCGCTGGCCGGCCGCCTGATCGGGGCGGTGAGCGAGCTCGGCTATCGACCGGTGCCCTACGATCCGGCCCAGCTCGAGGCGGGCGACGCGAGCGAGGAGAAGCTCCTGCTGCGGGCCATGGCGGTGGCCGGCTTCGCCGCCGGCAACGTCATGCTTTTGTCGATCTCGGTCTGGGCCGGCCAGTTTGAGGACATGGGCCCCGCGACCCGCGACCTGCTGCACTGGTTTTCGGCCCTGATCGCGCTGCCGGCGATCGTCTACGCCGGCCGGCCGTTCTTCAGGTCCGCCCTCGGTGCGCTCGGGAACCGGCGCACCAACATGGACGTGCCGATCGCGCTCGCCATCCTGCTGGCGAGTGGCATGAGCCTGTTCGAGACCGTGCGCGGCGGCGAGCACGCCTATTTCGACTCGGCGATCATGCTGCTGTTCTTCCTGCTGATCGGCCGCTATCTGGACCGCCGCGCGCGGGGGCGCGCGCGTTCCGCGGCCGAGCGCCTGCTGGCGCTAGATGCCGGCGCGGTGACCGTGCTCGACGAGGCGGGCCGGCAGCAGGTGCTGCCGATCGCCCGGGTGGCGCCCGGGATGACCGTGCTGGCCGCGCCGGGCGAGCGGATCGGGGTCGACGGCCGGGTGCTCGACGGACGCTCCGAGGTCGACACCAGCCTGATCACCGGCGAGACCGTGCCGGGCGCGATCGGCCCGGGCGACGTCGTGTTCGCCGGCACGGTCAACCTTGCCGCCCCGCTTCGGCTCGAGGCGAGCGCGGTCGGCGAGGGTACGCTGCTCGCCGAGATCGTGCGCCTCATGGAGCTGGCCGAGCAACGCCGGGCGCGCTACGTCGTCCTGGCCGATCGGGTCGCGGGGGTCTACGCGCCTGCGGTGCACGGTCTCGCCCTCGCCACCTTCCTCGGCTGGACCCTGCTGCTCGGGGCGCCCTGGCAGGTCGCTCTGTTATACGCGATTTCGGTGTTGATCATCACCTGCCCCTGCGCGCTCGGGCTCGCCGTGCCCGCTGTGCAGGTGATCGCGACCGCCCGATTGCTGCGTCGGGGCGTGCTGCTGAAATCGGCGACCGCGCTCGAGCGGCTGGCAGAGGTCGACGCCGTGGTGTTCGACAAGACCGGAACCCTGACACGCGGCCGACCGATCCTGGAGCCGGGACAGCCGATCGAGCGGGGCGCTCTGGAGCTCGCGGCGTCGCTCGCCGGCGCGAGCCGCCATCCTCTCGCCCGAGCGCTCTGCCGGGCGGCGCCGGGCGTGCCGGTCGCGGAGGGCGTCGAGGCGATTCCGGGTCAGGGGCTCCGCCTGGTTCGTGCCGATGGCGAGATCCGTCTCGGCCGCCGCGACTGGTGCGGGATCGAAGCTGACGACGATCGCTCGCGCGGCCTCGAGCTCTGGCTGGCGCGGCCCGGCGAGCGGCCGGTCCGCTTCGTCTTCGCCGACCCGCTCCGGGCCGACGCGGCCGCCGTCGTCGCCGCTCTGCAGGAGCGCGGCCTCAGTGTCGAGCTGCT
>JBKPDM010000057.1:0-7650 GCA_046727895.1 Pseudomonadota bacterium
TGACTGATGCCGGCCAGCCCATCACCCAGGCTGAGATCTGTTTCCGTCACGCCCTCGATATCGCCCGCGGACAACAAGCCAGATCTCTCGAGCTTCGCGCCGCGACCAGCCTCGCCCGCCTCTGGCGCGATCAGGGCAGGCGCGCTGAGGCTCATGACCTACTCGCCCCCGTGTACGACTGGTTCACCGAGGGTTTCGATACCGCCGACCTCAAAGAGGCCAAGGCCCTGCTTGACGGGCTCGGCTGAACACGTCCGGATTTGGCTGCAGGGGCGGGCTGCGATGGCAGCGGACACAGCCGCCGGTTCGACACGGTGCTGGGCCCGATCGGCTTCGACCAGAAAGGCGACGTCGCCCTGCAAAGCCCGGTCGTGTACGTCTGGCACGCGGACGGTGCCCACATGCTCCAACAGGGCTCGGTGTCAGCTGCCTGCAGTTCATCAATCTCGGCTCCATAGTCGACCTTCCGGGGGACGTAAACCTGGTAGATCGCTGGAGCGAAGCCCAGCTTTTCCGCGCCTTTTTGCCTCCAGGCGCTCCTGCAACGGACGTTATGGGATGGGAAATCAAGCAACCAAGAAGCGGTTTTGGAAGGTCGACGGCCGCAGCCGAGGGTCGGCTCTATGACCTACAGCGGCCGAGTGCCAGCAGCACCGCCACGGTCGAGCGTAGCCACATCGGCGGACCAACAGCCTACGTGACGCAAACGAAGCATCCGGCCGTCAGTCCGGTAGTCCCGCCTTGCGAAGCAGCGCCAACAGACGTTCGTGATCCTCGTTGCGCGCGAACCGCAGCATCACGCCCGGAACCACGGAGCCAACCCTGAGGTCGGGTCGCTGGGCGAGGCAGTCCTCCACGGCCAATCGTGCTTCGTCGGCCTGGCCCAAGGCGGCGGCCGCCGCCGCCCAGATGATCGCACCCTGCAAATGTGGCCGCGACCGGGCTACGTTCTTGGCTTCGCGCAGGGCCGCTTCGTAGTCGGCCGCCACAAAGTGCGCAACCGCGATGTACGAGTGGCGCCAAAAATTTGACGGATCGCGGGGATTGAGCTTCAGGGCCAGCCGACACGCCTCGATCGCTTCCTGGGGACGTCCAAGCAGCCCGAGACATGCTCCCAAGTTGGACAGGACAATCGAGCAACTCGGGTTGATCTCCAGAGCGCGGTTGCACTCCGCGATGGCGTCCTCGAGTCGCCCGGCCTCCATATAGGCCCACACCATGAGCACGTGCGCCTGCTCATCATGTGGAGCGAGCCGTAAGGCCGCTCTTGCCAGCTCCAAGGCCCGAGCCACGTTCGCACCGTCGCGCGCAATCTCTCCGAACCACATGTGACTGAGGAAGACCGCCCCACGCACCCGGTGAGCCACCGGATTCGACGGATCCATCCGGAGCGCGCGCTCGACGAGGTCGGACGCCTCCGCGTTGGCTTCGGGAGTCTGATCATACGTTCTGGCCCATGCGCGTGCGACCAGGTCTCTCGCTTTGAAATCGGTGGATGGCCTGGACTCAGCCGAGTGGCCCTCCGCTAAGAGGACCTGCGTCTCGGTCGAGGCGGCGACGCTCCGCGTAATCTCGTCCTGGATCTCGAAGATGTCGGCCAGAGGGCGGTCATACCGCTCCGCCCAGACGTGGTGGCCGGTGGCCGCGTCGATCAATTGCGCCGTGACCCGCAGGCGCTCTCCCGCACGGCGGGCGCTGCCCTCCATGACGTAGCGTACGCCGAGCTCGTTGGCGACCCGCTTCACGTCCATCGGCTTGCCCTTGTAAGTGAAAGTCGAGGTGCGCGCGATGACCCAAAGGGCGCTGATGCGCGAGAGCGCCGTGATGATGTCCTCGGTGAGGCCGTCGACGAAGAACTCCTGCTCGGGATCGCCGCTCATGTTGGCAAACGGCAGTACCGCTATCGAAGGCTTTGTCGGGACCGGCGATCCCAGATTGCTCCGGACGACTTCCGGGCCGCCGGTCACGCGGTAGACGCGGACGGGACGAGAGATGTTCTTCAACGCCTGGTCGCCCAAGTCCTCGTAGGCGACCGGGACACGCCTTCCCACCTGCTCGAAGACGCTGCCCGAGATGCAGATCCCGCCGGGGTCGGCCATCGCCTCGAGGCGCGCCGCGACGTTGACGCCGTCGCCTTGGATGTCGAGACCATCGATGATCACGTCGCCGAGGTTGACGCCAACACGCAAGACGATCGCTTGATCATCGGGCAGCTCGCCATTGGCTTCCGCCATGCGCTTTTGCAATTCGATCGCGCATTGCACGGCGTTGACCGCGCTTGCGAATTCGACCAATACGCCATCGCCCATCAGTTTGACGATGCGGCCCTGGTGCTCTGCCACCAGTGGTTTAAGGATGCCCTCTCGTCGCTCCTTCAGCACCGCGAGCGTGCCGGTCTCATCCTTCTCTGCGAGCCGGCTGTAACCGACCACATCGGCGGCGAGGATGGCGGCGAGGCGGCGCTGCGCGCGTTCTCCGGCCATGTGGTACGACGCCTTTCAGAAAGGGCATTCGACAGGAATGTATTGGTGCCATGGGAAGGAGTCTATTGGCCCTGATTTCCGGAATGGGTCACCTGGAGACGATCGAGGACCACACGGAGCAGGTCAGCTCTGCCCGGACGACGGGCGATGACAGCGTCCGGGTGCGCGGGGGTCCTGGCTCAGCTTTCCGGAGGTCCTCACAGGAACAACTCCGGTAACCGGCTTAACTACATCGGTTTTCGGGTTGCCAGGACGCTTTCGCGTAGCGAAAACTAGCCTATTGATAACTAACCATTTTACCTCCATTGGGATCGGGGCCAGCCCCGACCGCACAAGCCCATAGCAGGACGTTATGGGATGGGAAGAAGTCGCGGACCTAAAGGTCTTTTCGGCCTCGATCACCAGGGAATTTTCAGCCAGCCCCCGGAGGGCTACCAACATGCTATTAAGCTCTCCTGCCCAAGGCCACGTCGTTGGGGTTCACACATGGTGGAAAGTGACAAGGCGTTCGTCGGATCGATACCGGAAATCTACGACCGCTATCTGGTACCCTTAATCTTCGAGGCCTACGCCGCCGATCTCGCCGAGCGCATCGACGCACTCGCCCCGAAAGCGGTGCTCGAGACAGCAGCCGGCAGCGGCGTGGCGACCCGTGCCGTGGCGCGCCGGCTCGCAGCCGACGCCCGCCTCGTCGTCACCGACCTCAATCAGCCGATGCTCGACTACGCCGCGCGCCGGCAGGGGAGAGACGATCGGATCACGTGGCGGCAGGCCAACGCTCTGGAGCTTCCGTTCGGGGACTGTTCTTTCGACGCGCTCGTCTGCCAGTTCGGTGTCATGTTTTTTCCCGACCGCGTAGCAGCCTACGTGGAGGCGCGGCGCGTCCTCGAGCCGGGAGGCAGCTTCCTCTTCAATGTCTGGGACCGAATCGAGGCGAACGAGTTTGCCCACGTGGTGAATGAGGCGGCGGGCTCGGTCTTCCCTGAGGACCCGCCCCGATTTCTCGCGCGCACGCCGCACGGGTACCATGAGGTCGAGTTGATCCGCGATGAGCTCCGAAGCGCCGGGTTCTCGGACGTCTCGATCCTGACCAAGGAGGAGACCAGCCGCGCGCCGTCGCCCCGTGAGCCGGCGGTCGCTTATTGTCAAGGGACGCCTCTGCGCAACGAGATCGAGGCGCGCGCCCCGAGCCTCCTCGACCATGTCACCGATCGGGCAACCGAGGCCATCGCCAGACGCCATGGACGCGGTCCGGTTTCCGGACGAATCCAGGGTCACGTCGTCGTCGCGGTGCGTTGAGCTACGGGCGGGGACGAGCTCGGTCGGCGGCTCACTCGCTACGGCCTGACGCTTAACCAGACGTTATGGGATGGGAACCGAGCAAGGGGCTCGGGACGACGACACGGAGGCGACTGTCGGTCAACAGGCTTCCGCTGCTGGATCGGCAAAGTCGAAGGAAGCACGAACTGGTCTGACGGTCGCGGGTTGACCCGAAGCGGCCGCCCCCGTGGGCCAGGAGGCCACGAGCGGATTCGTGGCCGCTGAATTGCCGTTCTGATAACGTCGGGGTCCTTTAGCCAATTGCTCGGCGAGGGCTGGGGTGGACATTGCGGCGTGGCTGCAGGAGCTAGGTCTGGAGCGCTACGAGCAGGCGTTCCGGGAGAACGAGATCGATGCCGAGATCCTGCAACGGCTTACCGCGGAGGACCTGACGTCAATCGGGGTGACCGCTATCGGCCACCGGCGCAAACTCCTCGACGCCATCGCAGCCTTGCGCACCGGGCACCATGCGCCAGCATCCGCTCGGCCGGTCGGCGATCGTCCGGAGATAGCCGCCCCGGCACTTCCTGAAGGTGAGCGACGGCAGGTGGCCGTGCTGTTCGCCGACCTCGCGGGCTACACGGCGCTGAGCCAGGAGCTCGACGCCGAGGAGGTTCATGCCCTGCTCGGGCGCTTCTTCGAGCGAGCTGACCGCATCGTCGAGGACCACGGCGGCCGGGTCGATAAGCACATCGGCGATTGCGTCATGGCGGTATTCGGTGCGCCGGTCGCGCACGGCAACGATGCTGAGCGTGCCGTTCGTGCATCGCTCGTCCTCCGAGATGCCATGCAAGGGCTCGGCGCGGACGTGGGCCGTCCTGTTCGCGTTCACGTCGGCATCGCCGCCGGCCAGGTGGTGGCGAGCGGGATCGGCAGCGCGGGCTATTCCGAGTACGCTGTGACGGGCGAGTCGGTGAACCTCGCCTCACGCCTTACCGACGCCGCGGCCGCCGACGAAATCCTGATCTCAGACGGGGTGCAGCGGGCCCTCGCCGAGCGACTGGACTGTCAGGACGCCGGCGCGCTCGCGGTCAAAGGGTTTGCCGAGCCGGTGCGTGCATGGCGGCTACGCAGCCTGCGCGCCGCCGCGACGGACCAGCGGCCGTTCGTCGGCCGTCGCGGGGAACTGCAGCATTTGCTGGCAGTACTGGCGGCGTGTCGAGAGGCCGGACGCGGGCAAGCGCTTTACCTACGGGGCGAAGCCGGAATCGGTAAGACGCGCCTAGTCGAGGAGTTTCGACTTGCGGCACACGATGCGGGCTTCGCCTGCCACACCGGGCTTGTCCTCGACTTCGGCACCGGCACCGGGCGCGATGCGATCCGCGCGCTCGTGCGCGATCTCCTTGGTCTCGACCTCACGAGCGACGTGGAGGCGGCGCGCGCGGCCGCCGCGAGCGCGCTGGCCGCGGGCCTGGTGACCGCCGACGAGGCGGTCTTCGTCCACGACCTGCTCGACCTGCCGCAGCCGACGGAGCTGCGCGCCGTCTATGCTGCCATGGACAACGCGGCTCGCGATTGGGGCCGGCAGGAGGCGGTGACACACTTGGTCGAGCGGGCGAGCCGGGCACAGCCGCGCTTGTTGGTGGTCGAGGATCTGCACTGGGCGGACCGTATGACGCTGATGCAGCTGGCCAGGCTAACGTCCGTCGTCGCCAGGTGCCCGGCACTCCTGGTCATAACCTCGCGCATCGAGGGCGACCCGCTCGACCGCGACTGGCGGAGCCGGACAGACGACGCTCCGCTGGTGACGATCGACCTTGGCCCGCTGCGGACCGACGAAGCGCTGTCGCTGGCGAGCGGGTTCTCCGCTGTGGCGGACAAGTTCATAGCGCGCTGCGTCGAGCGCGCGGCCGGCAACCCCCTGTTCCTCGTCCAGCTCCTGCGCCACGCCGAGGAGATCGCGGAGGCCGGCGTGCCCGGCTCGGTGCAGAGCCTCATGCAGGCGCGAATGGACCGGCTGGAGCCAGCGGACAAAGCGGCCCTGCAGGCGGCGTCCGTGCTCGGCCAGCGCTTCGAGCGCGACGTCGTGGCCCACTTGCTCGGCCGGACGGGCTACGACCCGGAGCGGCTCGTGAGGCAACTCCTCGTCCGCCCTGAGGGCGGGGCCTTCCTGTTCGCGCACGCGCTGATCCGGGACGCCGTCTACGACACCCTGCTCAAGAGCCGTCGACGCGAGCTGCACCGACGGGCGGCGGACTGGTTCGAGCACCGCGACCCAGTGCTGCAGGCCGAGCACCTCGACCGGGCGGAAGATCCCGCTGCCCCCCGCGCCTACCTCGCTGCAGCCCGGTCGGCCGCCGCCGGCTACCGCTACGAACTGGCCCAGCGCCTGGTCGAGCGGGGTCAGGCACTGGCCGTCGAGCCTTCCGATCGATTCTCCTTGAAATGCCTTCAGGGGGACATCCTGCACGACCTGGGTGCGATGTCAGCTGCTGCCAGCGCCTACGAAGGTGCGATGGCTGCGGCGGGGAGCGACACCGAGCGATGCCGGGTGTGGCTCGGGCTCGCGGCGGTGAAGCGGGTCACGGATGACTTGGATGGCGCGTTCGCAGACCTGGACCGGGCTGAGACGGCTGCTGTCGAGCAGAGTATGATCGCGGAACAGGCACGCAGCCATTTCCTGCGCGGCAATCTCCTCTTCCCGCGCGGCGACATAGAAGGCTGCGTGCGCGAGCACCGCCTGGGTCTGGAACTGGCGCGGCAGGCAGCATCGGTTGAGCTCGAAGCCATAGCGCTCGGCGGCGTCGGCGACGCCGAGTACATGCGCGGTCGCATGATTAGCGCGCACAAGGGCTTCAGACGCTGCATTGAGCTCGCCCGGCAGCAGGGTCTCGGTCGCATCGAGGTCGCCAACCGGCCGATGGCGGCCATTACCCGATGGTACACGGGCGACGCGGCCGGGGCGCTTGACGATGCGCTCGCGGCCGTCGCCGCGGCAGCGAAGGTCGGCCACCAGCGGGCGGAGATGATTGGCCACCACGGCGCCTACTTCTGCCGCCGCGAGATGTGGGAGGTCGACGCTGCGTCGAGCCATGTCGAAGAGGCGTTGACGCTCGCGCAGCGCCTCGGCGCGAGGCGGTTCGAGGCGCAAGCGCTGGCCTTCCGTGGCGAGCTGCAGCGGATGGCCGGGCGTCGCTCGGAAGCGGTGAACGATGTCGGCGAAGCATTAAGCATCGCCCGCGAGACCGGGATGGCGTTCATCGGCCCCATGATCCTCGGCATTCTCGCTCTCGCCGCGGACGATCCGCGGGTCCGCAGCGACGCGCTCGCCGAAGGTGAGGTGCTGCTGGCGGCGGGCTCCCCCAGCCACAACCATCTCCAGTTCCGGCGGGACGCGATCGACGCCTGCCTCAAGGCTGAAGACTGGAGTGGCGCAGAACTCCACAGCACCGCGTTGGAGACCTACACCCGCGAGGAGCCGCTGCCCTGGTCAGGCTTCTTCGTTGCCCGCGGGCGCGCGCTTGCCGCCTACGGCCGCGGCCGGCGCGACGCGGCGCTGATGGCCGAGCTTGCCAATCTGAGGGAGGAAGGCAAGCGCCTGGCTTTCAATCTCTCCCTGCCGGCGGTGGAGGTGGCCCTGGCCGGCGCAATGAGCCACTGATCGCGGTCCGGCCTGGAAAGTTAATCCGGAGAGAACCACCGCCCCCTTACCTTGCAAGCTGGGCAAAGCCCAGCTTTTCCGCGCCTTTCGCCCCAAGGGCGCCCCGCAACGGACGTTATGGGATGGGATGAGGGGTCCGGGCAGACGGCGATTGCCGCTGGTCCCGCAGTCCGGACGCGCTTGGTGCGCGCAGCATATCCCCGGAGGCTTGCCACCGTGACCGATGGCGCGAGAAATATCGCGCCG
>JBKPDM010000058.1:0-7743 GCA_046727895.1 Pseudomonadota bacterium
GGCATAAATCAAGCAAACACTACTGGTGACGTGGCACTACATTTTCAACCTGGACCACCCCCGACCCCAGGAAATCTGCCGCTTTCACGCCCTCTCGCCAGCCCCAACTGTCGAAGATGGGTCACAGCGGCGCCAGATCACAAACGGGCACTAACAGATTTGCTTACGCTAGGGACTGAGTGACTGTGTTGCGGGTCAAGCGGTTTGCCACAGTCGGCAATCGCGCATGATGGCGTTGAGGATGGTGAGGAGCTTGCGCATGGCAGCGACGAGGGCGGCCTTGGCCGGTCGCCCTCGGACGCGCAGGTGCAGGTAGAGGGCGCGGATGGCGGGGTTCCAGGAGGTGGCGCTGAGGGCGGCCATGTACAGCGTGTGGCGCCTTCGCGTCCCCGAGATCGGCGGTGTCGAAGCCTTCGGTGAACCAGCCGTAGACTGGGGCGAGGAGGTCACGCCCCTCGGTGCGCTTGACCCGATCGCGCCAGAGGCGCGCGAGGCTGGTAGCGGCGCGCAGCTCCAGAGATTTCGCCTGTTGGCCGCATAGCGGCGCCCCGTCGAGCAGACACGTTTCCGCGGGTTTCGGCGGGCGGTCGAGGCTTACGTCAGCATGCCGCTTCGTCCTAGTACCACCAGAGTTCCGGCGTGGCCGGCCAGTGCCCGGCCGATGTTGGGCGGGTCGGTGATCAGGCCGCGCCGGCCGGGCCGGTCGAGGTAGCCAATGATCGCCCGGATCTTGGGCGCCATGCTGCCCTCGGCGAACTGCCCTTCGGCCAGCCAGCGCTCGGCCTCGGTCCGCGTCATGCGATCGAGCCAGCGCTCGCCGGGCCGGCCGTAGTCGATCGCGACCCGGGGCACGCCGGTCGAGATAAGGAGCAGGTCGGCATCGAGCTGCCGGGCCAGCATGCTGGACGCCAGGTCCTTGTCGATCACCGCCTCAACGCCCTCGAGGTCGCCGTCTCTGCCGCGGAACACCGGGATGCCGCCGCCGCCGCAGGCGATCACCACGTGGCCGGCTTCTGCGAGATGCGCGATTTCGTCGATCTCGACAATCGCCTTGGGCAAGGGCGAGGGGACGACCCGCCGCCAGCCGCGGCCCGCATCCTCCCTGACGATCCAGCCGAGCTCACCGGCGCGCTGGCGCGCCGTCGCTTCGTCCATATAGGAGCCGATCGGCTTGCTGGGGCTGCCGAACGCCGGATCGGCCGGGTCGACCAGGACCTGGGTGACCACGGCGATCGCGGTGCGGTCGATGCCGCGCCGGCGGAACTCGTTGCGCAGCGCCCGCTGGAACATGTAGCCGATCGCGCCCTGCAGGTCGGCCGCGGCGTAGTCCATGGGCACCGGCGGCACCTCGCCGAGCGCCAACTCCGAGCGGCGCAGGATGAAGCCGACCTGCGGCCCGCTGCCATGGGTGATCACGACGTTCCAGCCGGCGACCGCCAGGTCGGCGATGTGATGTGCGCTCAGCGCGGCCGCGGCAGCCTGGTCCGGGATCGACTGATGATCCTTATCGATGATCAACGAATTGCCGCCGACGGCAACGACCGCAGTGCGGCGGCGGGAGGCCATGGCGCGCGCCTCAGCTCTCGAGGCGCTCGGCCAAAGCGAGGATCGCTCTGGCGAAGCAGAAAAGCGGCGCGCGGGTGATCCCGGCGCCGATCTGGCCGAGGCCCGCCTGCTTGTGCGCGATGCCGGTGTTGATCACGGGCGCGATGCCGGTATCCACAACCTTGCGCGCATCGATGCCGGACGGCGTGCCGCTGAAGTCCAGGGCCGGCAGGGTGAGCGCGCCGTTTCGCCCGAGCGTGATGTGGGTCATCTCCTCGCTGTTGGCGACCGCGTCGGCCGGCGAGCCGCCGACGAACTGCACGATCGCGGGCGACGCCGCCATGGCGAAGCCGCCAAGCCCGGCGGTTTCGGTGATCGCGCTGTCGCCGAGGTCGGGCGCCGCGTCGGCGAGACCGTAGCCCGGGAAATACAGGCCGTCGACCACCGGCGCGGGGGCGGTGAACCAGGCATCGCCCGTGCCGGAGAGACGGATGCCGAAATCGACGCCATTTCGCGCCATCGCGACCACCATGCTGCTGCCCGGGACGCCGGCCGCGGCATCGAGCATCGCCTTGCATGCCGCCATCGAGAGGTTGAGGAAGAAGTGATCGTTGGCGGCGATGAAGCCGAGCGCGTCGGCGATCTGCGCCTTGGGCAGATCGGTCTGGAGCAGGGCCGGGGCAAGCCGCTTCAGCAGCAAGGACGACGCCGCCACGTTTCGGTTATGGACCTCGTCACCCATGTGCAGGGCCTGGGCGATCAGGGGCTTCAGCTCGAGCCCGCCAAGTCGCTCGAGCGCTGCGCCCACGGTCGGCGCCAGAACGTCGGCCATCCAGCGCAGCCGCTCGATCAACTCCGGGCCGTTGGCGCCGAAGCGCAGGACCTTGCCCAGCCCCTCGTTCAGGTTGCAGAAGGCCCGGTTGCCGTGCTCGCGGTTCAGGACGATCCAGACCGGCATCGAGGGGCTGATCACGCCCGCCATGGGGCCGACGGCGCCCCGATGATGGCATGGCGCAAGCTCGATTTCGCCGCGCGCCGCCAAGGCGCCGGCCGCCTCAGGATCGCGCGCCCAGCCCTCGTAGACGATCGCGCCGATGATCGCGCCCCGCATCGGCCCGCACATCCGCCCCCACTCGATCGGCGGCCCGGCGTGCAGGATGGTGCGGGCACCGATACCGGGAATCGTGGCACCGGCGACTCCGATCCCTTCGAGCACCGGCTGCGCCGCCTGATAGGCGGCAAAGGCCTGCTCGTTCGCGGCCTCGATGAACGGATGCTCGATCAGGCGGGCGAGGCATTCCGCGACGCGCGGGTCGCCGGGCCCGGGCGGTGTCCATTGGACCTGAACCACCGCGCCGCCGACCGCGCGGATCGCCTCGGCGAAGCCCGGCAGGCCGACATTGACGACCTGCAGATCCTCCCCGAGCAGGGCCACGCTCATCGCCCGTCTCCGGAGCGAGCGGCGATTCGCGCGGCGAGCCGCACGGCCTGCGCGTTGCTCTCGGCGAGCAGCGCGCCCGCCGCCCGCAACGCCGCTTCCTGTCGCGCCAGATCCTGCGGGTCGCCCGCCGTGCCGCAGACCGAGCCGACCACGGCGAGATCGCGGCCCTCCTCGGTGGCGCGCCGCCTTGCTTCCCGGATCACCGGCGCGATCTCGGCGGCCGGGCCCGGGTGGGCGCCGTAGCCGAGCACGACGTCGAGCAGGATCACCGCCACCTCGGGATCGGCCGCCTCCCTCAGGAGGCGCTCCTTACGCAGGCTCTGGTCGATCATCGGGTGCGGCCGGCCGCGGGTAAAGGCGTCGTCACCGAGGTCGATTGCCGTGTGAGCGATGCTGCGCCACACGTCCGGCAGCGCATGGGCGGGATCGAGCGGCGTGTTGGAGTAAACCGGACCAAACGCCTCACCGAGTAGAAGGAGCGCTTCGTAGCAGAAGGTACCGCCGCTGTAGAGGCCCCGGACGTATCGTTGACTGGGCGCGAGCCGCAGGGTCTCCACCTGCGGAGGCAACGGGCCAGTATCACCCGCGGGCGTTGCCGGCTCGAGACCGCCAGCCAGCGCCACCGCGATCCGGGCGGCGTCCTCCAGCGTGCGCGCGGCATAAAGGTTCGCCCCCTCGATCGAGGTCGGATCGGCGCCCAGAAAGTTGACCACGACGGGCTTCTCGGCCCCAGGGGCCGCGCGCAGGACCCGGCGGGCGACCTCGGGGTCTGGCGGCTTCGAGATCAGAACGATCACCCTGGTCGCGGGGTCCGTGGCAAGGGCGTCGAGGCCCTGCAGCATGGTGATCGCGCCGATCCTCGCCGACAGGTCGTGGCCGCCGGTGCCGATCGCCTGGGAGACGCCCATGCCCAGCCGGTCGATCAGGCAGGTCACCTGCTGCAGCCCGGTGCCGGACGCCGCGATCGCCCCGATCTCGCCGCGCCGCACCACGTTCGCGAAGCCCAGGGGGATGCCGCCGACGATCGCGGTGCCGCAATCCGGCCCCATGACCAACAGGTCATGATCGCGCGCGAAGCGCTTGAGCGCGATCTCGTCCTCGACCGCTACATTGTCGCTGAACAGCATGACGTTTAGGCCGAGGCGAAGCGCCTTCCAGGCCTCGGCGGCGGCGTAGTCGCCAGGTGTCGAGATCAAGGCGAGGTTTGCGCTCGGCAGATCGCCGAGCGCCATCTCGATGCTGCGCGGTGCCGCCCGCCGCCGCCCGCCGTCGCCTTCGGGCCGGGCGCGGGTCTCGGTCAGCGCCGCCTCGGCCGCAGCCATGGCGTCGGTGAGCGCGTCCTCGTCCCCCTCGATCGCCACCAGAAGATCATTGGGGCCGGCCTCGACCGTACCCAGTGCCAAGCCCGCCTCGCGCAACAGCTCGAGGTTGCCCTTGGTCGCCATCACGGCCGAAGCCTGACGCACACCGGGCCGCACGCTCAGCATCGCCGAGAGCCGCATCAGCGAGACTGAATCGCGGTACAGATTGCGAAACAGCTTATGGCGGTCGGGCATGCGGGCTCGCGCGCTAACCGGAGGCTTCGATCTTAGACGCCTGCTCGGAAAAGGGCCATGCCGGACGCCAGGCTGCCAATCCGAGCAGCAGGCCAAGCGTCGCGTCGGCGCCAGAGCTGTGGCCGAAGCTCAGAGCGCGCGCCGTGGCGCGTTCGACCTCCTCGGCCGCCGTGCCCTCGGCGATATTCCGGGCGAGTACAGCCAGCGGCTCCGCCACGCTGCCCACCGTGGCGTGGCGAAGGAAAGCCTGGCTGATCTCGTTGGTCGCCGACATCGCGTCGACGACCGCCCCGCCCAGCGAGCGGAGGAACGCCAGGCGCTCCACCCGGTCGCCCCCGGCGACCCTAAGCCCGGCGAGCAAGCCGACGACCAAGTCATCGCCCGCCGGCGTAAGGCCGGGGCCGCGCCCGATCAGCCGATCGAGCGCGGCTCTCGCCCGATCAGCCCGCAGCGCTCGGGTGGCGCGGGCGAGACGTACGGCATCCCGCATGGCCGTGCAACGGAGCGCTTCGCATGGCGACGCCGCGCGCATGCCCAGATCCAGCCGGCCTTCTTCTGCTGTCACCAAAGCGCCCCGCTCGTGCCGCCATAGGGCATGCCAGGCGGTGCGCCAAGCGAGCGTGGCCTCGGGACTTTGCAGGTCGACACCCAGCCTCGCCAAGTCGCACCGCCAGAGGCGAGCCTTGCCAAGATCGATCGACAGGCCGACCTCGCCGCCGCGCAGCACGTCCGCGCGGCAGCCGACGCTCTGGCCGACTCCCAGGTGGTCGGCAAACGCGAAGTCGGGCGCGGTCGCGACGCGGATGCCGTGCGGTAGGTTGGCGAGCTGCGGCCCGAGCAGCGCGAGCAGACGGCCATTGTCCAACCGGACGTTGCAGGATCTCTTGAAGACGCTGTGGACGACGCCATCAAACCTCCCGCGTGGCGCATGCTCACCCGCGGAGAGTGCGGACAGGCGCACCGCTCAGGCGGCCGGCGCCTCGCTCACGTCGAGCGAGGGCCTGGTCTGGCCGAGCACGCCAAGCACCGTCTTGGAATCCGTGACCCAGCCGAAGATCCCGCCCTGCGCCTTGATCATGTCAAGCGCGACCCGCTGGAACTCCGGGAAGTAGGAACCGACGCAGTCGGACAGCACGAGACATTCATAGCCGCGATCGTTCGCCTCGCGCACGGTCGTGTGCACGCATACCTCGGTCGTGACGCCGCAGACGATCAGGGTCCCGATGCCGCGGTTCTTCAGAATCAGGTCGAGATCGGTGTCATAGAACGAGCCCTTGCCCGGCTTGTCCACCACCGGCTCGCCGGCGATTGGGTACAGCTCGGGGATGATGTCGTGGCCGTACTCACCGCGCACGAGGACACGCCCCATGGGCCCGACATCGCCGATGCCGACCGCGAGTCCACCGCGCCTCAGCTTCGCAGGCGGCGCGTCGCTCAGGTCCGGCCTGTGTCCCTCGCGGGTGTGGATTACGGTCAGCCCGGCGCGTCGCGCCGCCTCGAGCACCCGCCGGCAGGGCTCGATCGCCGAGCGCAGCAGCGAGACGTCGTTGCCCAGCATTTCGCCAAAACCGCCCGGCTCGACGAAGTCGCGCTGCATGTCGATGATCAGGAGCGCCGTGGACTGAGGCTCGAACTCCAGGGGGTAAGGTTCCGCCTCGAACCTCATGGTCATCCTCCCGCTCCATGGTCGGCCGGATCCTGCCCGGCGGATAAGCTGTCTCTGCTCGAGATGTAGGCACGCCAGCCGCCGTGCCCGGAGATGTCGAGATGACGCCCTTCGACCAGCTCGCGCGGGTAGAGGATGCCCTGGATCCGGCGACCGTCGGCGAGACGCACCGGGCCGCAATAGAGGTCAGGCGGCTCGCCAGCCTCGACCCGGCGCCAGACCTCTTCCGGCACCAGGTACACTTCGCCCACGACCGCGACTCCGCCCTCCTCGACCTCGAACATGCCGGGATGGCGGTCACCGATCGAGTAGAGCCGGTAACTCGGCGCAGTGCGCGCCTCACCCAGGAACTCCGCGCCCTCCAGGTTGCCGTGCAGCGCCAGACCGCGCATCAGCGTGCCGTTGACGAACAGCTCGAAGGCCATCTCCTGCGCCACTCACGTCCAGGCCGGCTATTCGGCGGGCACTTTCTCCTCGCTGGTCGGCGGCGCCCAGCCCAAGGTACCGTGCGCCGGCTCCTCCCGCCAGGCGACCACCAGGCAGATGGCGGCCATGAAGAGATAGCCGAGGGCGACCACGGGCGAAGCGGCGAACTGCAGCTGGGTGCCGTGGATGAAGCCGAAGAAGGCGAGGATCGCGCCCGCCAAGGCATACAGGCCCGCCCAGCGGAACTGACGGTCGATGATGAAGGCCGCGATCGCGCCGAGCACCAGACCGGCGAGCACGGCGCCCCCACCGACCAGCTCCATGCCGCGATAGACCACGCCAGTGCCCATCAGCTTGTCGAAGCCGAGCGCGGTGGCCGAGGTGCCGCCGGCGGCCAGCGCGCCGTCGACCTGGGTCTGCCCCCAGGCGGCGATGTTGGGCACGATCGCCAGGACCACGGCAGGCGCGTGCCTGGCCGGACTGGCCTGGAAGGCCTGGGCGCCGATCACCAGCCCGATAAACAGCAGAATCGGCAGGATCGCCACTAGCGGAATAACCGCGAGCAGGAGCGCCGTCAGACCGAGGAACGAGACCAGCGCGATCACGATGCCGGTGGCGAGCGAGTAGCCGATCCGCCCGCCGACCGCCTTCCAGCCGGGATGACCGATATAGACGGCAGGCGGAAACGGGCTGCCGAGCGCCGAGCCGGCGAGGGCGCCGATGCCGTCGGCGAGCAGGATGTGGCGCAGGTTGTAGTGGTCGCCGGCCGCCGCGGCGCTCTCGACGTTGTTCATGCCCTCGGTGAAGTTGTAGACGCCGAGCGGGATCGCGGTAGCCAGCAGCGGCCAGACGTCGGCAAGGCCGCTCACGACGTCCTTGGACAGCATCGGCAGGCGAAGGCCGAACTGGCCGAGCGACTGGCCGACGGCCGAGGCCTCCATGTAGCCCGACCAGCCAAGGAGCACGGCGATCCACGCCATGATGGTGCCGACGATCACCGCCGCGAGGCCGCCCGGCAGGCCAAACGGCAGCCGGACATTGGCCGTCCAGCTGATCAAGATGATGGTGAGCGCAACGAAGGCGATCCAGGGCACTTCCCACATCTGGAA
>JBKPDM010000059.1:0-5938 GCA_046727895.1 Pseudomonadota bacterium
ACCCAGACGATCGAGCCCAACGTCGCGCGATGTGACCAGCCCGCCGCAAATCTGTGGCACCGGCTGCGCCTAATACAACAACAGTTCTCGCTCGACCGACATGTGCCGGCGGGCCACCTCTTGAGGTCGATCGACCGCGTCGTGGACGACCGGACGGGGTGGCGGTGCCACTGTTGCTGATGCGGAAGCCCTTTCGCTTACGCGACACCGATTGACAGCGAGACGCGGACGGTCGTCTGGTTGCCCTGACGTGCCGGCCCCAGCGTTGCTCAGGCGGCCGATCATCGCGCTTGCCACGGCCTGACGCACGGGGATCGTCCCATGCACGGCACGTAGGCCTCATCGAGTGCCTCGTCCAGCTGCTCCGTGGCGGTGGTCACAGTTGTGTTGGTGCGCAAGTCATTGACGTTCCGGCGGACCTGTCGCCCGTTCCAGACGCGGACCAGCGTGTGCCAGCCGATGGTGGCGAGCAGGCCATTGTACGTGCGGGTGAACCGCCAGATAATATGCGTGATCTGCCGCCCGAGGCTGGCGCAAAGCCCCACGACCACAAGCACCAATCCGCATCAGCAACAGAGGCAGAATCCCACACCCGAGATCTACGAGCTGCTGCTGGGCAAGGCGTTCGACTTCCTGCACGTCGAGCGCCGACCTTCCGCTATCTCTGTGCCAGGTGCGCAGGCGCTGTGGCTGGCCGAGGAGGTCGCGAGCGCGCGCGGAAGCGTTTCTGATCGGACGCGAGTTTGCCCACATCCACCCGCCCTACGACGGCAGCATGCACATGATGCTGCCGCCCGAGGTGGTCGATGAGGTGTTGGCGAAGGGTTGGGGGAGCCGCACCCCGTGGCACGCCGCGGCCTGATCCCGCCGACCGCGGTCGTGGTGTATGCGCCGCTCCGGTGCGTGGGCCGAAGCCCAGGGTCTTGGCGGTACCATTCGGGCGGTCGATCGGAGCGCTCGCGCCGGTCCCCAGCCGCCCTTCTGCTGACGCTCGCCTCTGGTCAGAGGCAGCTCTAAAATGAAGCCACGGTCATGGGATGGCCGACCCGCGCATAAGAGTGTGTCACCGTAGAGTGTGTCACCGTCGCCTCGGCCCATCACCCGTCCCGTCGGCCCCTGCCCACGGGGCCATCTCGCTCGCTCTCGACCTAGCGAAAGCGATCAACAGTCCAGGGTCTGGTCCCGCTCCCAGGGGCTGATCTGGGCGCTGTAGACGTCCCACTGGCGGAGCTTCAGCTTGGCGTAGCTGTCGATCAGCTCGGCGCCGAGTGCGGTGCGCAGGATGCGGCTCTTCTGGGTCGCGCGGATCGCATCGAGGAGGTTGAGGGGCAGCTTCTTGACGCCGCGGGCGCGCTGGCCGTCGGTGTACATGTTGATGTCGAGGCGCCGGCCGGGATCGCGCTTGTTGAGCATGCCGTCCAGGCCGGCGGCGAGCACGCCCGCCTGGGTAAGGTAGGGGTTGGCGGCGCCGTCCATGAGGCGGAACTCGAAGCGGCCGGGGTCGGGGACGCGCACCATGTGGGTGCGGTTGTTGCCGGCGTAGCTGATCGCGTTCGGCGCCCAGGTGGCACCCGAAAGCGTGGTCTGGGCGTTCAGGCGCTTGTAGCTGTTGACGGTGGGGTTGAAGATTGCGCAGAGCGCCTCGGCCGAGTGCAGGACGCCGCCCAGGAAGTTGTAGGCGAGCTGCGAGAGGCCGAGCTCGCCGTGCGCCTCGTAGAACAGGTTCTTGACCCCGTCCTTGTCCCAGATCGAGGCGTGCACGTGGCAGCCGTTGCCGGTCAGATGGGCGAAGGGCTTGGGCATGAAGGTGGCGCGCAGGCCGTGCTGCTCGGCCAGCGTCTTGACCATGAACTTGAAGAAGGCGTGGCGGTCGGCGGTGATCAGGGCGTCGTCGAACTGCCAGTTCATCTCGAACTGGCCGTTGGCGTCCTCGTGGTCATTCTGGTACGGCGCCCAGCCGAGCTCGAGCATGGCGTCGCAGATCGCGGTGATGACCTCGTAGCGGCGCATCAAGGCCGACTGGTCGTAGCAAGGCTTGTCCTGGGTGTCGCGCGCGTCCGAGATAGCACCACCGTCGGGCGCGATGATGAAGTATTCGCACTCGACGCCTGTCTTCATCCGCCAGCCGTGCTCGGCGGCGGCAGCGATCTGGCGCTTGAGGACGACGCGGGGCGCGCTCTCGACCTCCTTGCCGTCCATCCAGAGATCGGCCGCGAGCCAGCCGACCTCGGGCCGCCAGGGCAGCCGGGTCAGGCTGGCCGGATCGGGGATCGCGAACATGTCGGGATCGGCGGGCGTCATGTCGAGCCAGGTGGCGAAGCCCGCGAAGCCCGCGCCGACCCGCTGCATCTCGCCGATCGCCGGCGCCGGGACCAGCTTGGCGCGCAGCACGCCGAACAGATCGACGAAGCTGATCAGGAAGTACCTGATCCGCTCCTTCTCCGCGACCGCCGCGAGATCCGTCGCCATCCGTTGGTCTCCTCAAGCTCGATCAGGCTCGATCAGTAGGTTTCCGGCCTGGCACCCAGTCGGTGCCGGCGAGCGGCACGCCGGCCATCGCCGCCGCCTCGACCGTGAGCGCCGCGAGGTCCTCGGGCTCGAGGTTGAGGAGGTGCGACTTGCCGCAGGCGCGAGCAAGGGTCTGCGCCTCGAGGACCATGGTCGAGAGGTAGTTGCGCACCCGGCGCGCCGCGGGCTCCACCTCGAGGCGAGCCTCGAGCTCGGGGTCCTGGGTCGTGATGCCGACCGGGCAGCGGCCGGTGTGGCAGTGGTGGCAGAAGCCGGGCCTGGTGCCGAGCGCGCCGTAATCGTCCTCGTAGAGGGGCGCGTTGCAATTGAGGGCGATCAGGGCGGCGGTGCCGATCGAGACTGCATCGGCGCCGAGCGCCATCGCCTTGGCGACGTCGGCGCCGCTCCGGATGCCGCCCGAGACGATCAGCTGCACCTTGCGGTGCTGATCGAGCTCCTGGAGCGCCTCGACCGCGAGGCGGACCGCGGGCAGGGTCGGGATGCCGACGTGCTCGATGAACACGTCCTGGGTCGCACCGGTGCCGCCCTGCATGCCGTCGAGCACGATCGCATCCGCCCCGGCCTTGACCGCGAGCGCGGTATCGTAGCTGGTCCGGGTTGCGCCGATCTTGACATAGATCGGCTTCTGCCAGTCGGTGATCTCGCGCAGCTCCGCGATCTTGATCGTGAGATCGTCCGGGCCGGTCCAGTCGGGATGGCGGCAGGCGCTGCGCTGATCGATGCCCTGGGGCAGGGTGCGCATCGCGGCGACCCGCTCGGTGATCTTGAGGCCGAGCAGCATGCCGCCGCCGCCCGGCTTCGCGCCCTGGCCGACCACGACCTCGATCGCATCGGCGCGGCGCAGATGGTCCGGATTGAGGCCGTAGCGCGACGGCAGCACCTGATAGACCAGGATCTTCGAGGCGGCGCGCTCCTCGTCGGTCATGCCGCCATCGCCCGTGGTCGTGCTGGTGCCCATGGCGGTGGCGGCCCGCCCCAGCGCCTCCTTGGCGTGGGCGCCGAGCGCGCCGAAGCTCATGCCGGCGATGGTGATCGGGATCGCGAGCTCGATCGGCTTGGTGGCGAAGCGGGCGCCGATGGTGACGTTGGTCGCGCACTTCTCGCGGTAGCCTTCGAGGGGGTAGCGTGAGACCGAGGCGCCGAGGAACACCAGGTCGTCGAAGGTGGGCAGCCGGCGCTTGGCGCCGAACCCCCGGATCTCGTACAGGCCTTCGCGCGCGGCGCGCTGGATCTCGGCGATCACGCTCTCTGGAAAGCTCGCCGACTCCCTCAGGCTGCGCGGATCGATCGCCATGCGGGTCCCCTGATCCCCGGGCGCCCTAGTAGCTGCCGGCATGGTCGATGTGGAAGTTGTAGAGCTGGCGCGCCGATCCATAGCGCCGGAAGTCGGCCGGGTCGAGCGCGAAGCCCGCACGCTCGAGCAGCGCCTCGAGGGTCGCGCGGTGTGCATCGGTCATCGGCTTCTCGATGCAGTCGGAGCCGAGGCTCGCGACGCGGCCGCGCACGTAGAGCACGGCCTCGTAGAGCGAATCGCCGAAATCTGGCCCCGCGTCGCCGCCGACCACGAGATGGCCCGCCTGCGCCATGAACGCGCTCATGTGCCCGACCGAGCCGCGCACGACGATGTCGACGCCCTTCATCGAGATGCCGCAGCGCGAGCTCGCGTCGCCCTCGATCATCACGAGGCCGCCATGGCCCGAGGCGCCCGCCGATTGCGAGGCGTTGCCGCCGACCCGCACCATTCCGGACATGATGTTCTCGGCCAGGCCCTGGCCGGCGTGGCCGTGGATGGTCACGCTCGCCGCCCGGTTCATGCCGGCGCAGTAGTAGCCGACATGGCCCTCGACCTCGACCTCGATCGGCTGGGTCAGGCCGGCCGCGATCGAGTGCGCGCCGCGCGGATTGACCACCCGCCAGAGCCGCTCGTTGGTATCGGCGGGGAGCGCGTGGAGCGTGCGGTTGAGCTCGCGGACCGGCGTCGTCTGCAGATCGACCGTGATCACGGGTCAGTGCCGCGCCCAGCTGTAGACGGTCGCCGGCGCGGGCTCCCAGATGCGGGCGGTCGCGGCGCCCGGCAGATGGGCGATCGAGCGGTATTCCGATGCCATGGCGACCCAGTCGTCGGTCTCGGCAAGCACGGCGGGCTTGCAGGCGAAGCTGTCGCGCAGCACGGCGAAGCCGTCGCGGGTGCCGACGGCGAAGGTGTAGAAGCCGTCCAGATCGGCGAGCGCCGCCTCGAGCGCCTCATCGAGCGTGGCCCCTTCGCGCAGGCGCCAGGTCAGATAGCCGGCCGCCACCTCGCTGTCATTGTCGGTCTGGAACTCGATGCCGTGGCGCCTCAGCCAGAGGCGCAACCGATTGTGGTTGGAGAGCGAGCCGTTGTGCACCAGACAGAGGTCGAGCCCGGTCGAGAACGGATGCGAGTGCTCGGTCGTGACCCGGCTCTCGGTCGCCATCCGGGTATGGCCGATCGCGTGCGAGCCCCGAAACTCGCTCAGGCGAAAGCGCGCGACTACCGCCTCGGGCCGGCCTTTCTCCTTGAAGATCTCGATGGTATCGCCAATGCCCACGAGGTGGACGTCGGGGTGGCGCTCGGACAGAGCCTGGCGCAATGCGGCCTCCGGCGCATCGCTTGCGAGCACGCAATGGCTCGCCCGCACCTCGCTCTCGACCCGGGCGCTAAGCGCGGCCGCCAGATCGTCCTCGAGGCGCTGCCAGGGATAGCTCTCGTCCGGATGGTGCAGGGTGACCTTGACCGTGCAGCCGGCGGGCGGCGGGCGATAGACCGCGAAGCCCGCGCTGTCCGGCCCACGCTCGCTCATGCCGATCAGCATCGGCGCGAGCAGCTCGCCGAGCCTGGCCTCAAGCTCAGCGTTCTTCAGAAACAGACCGACGATTCCACACATCAGGGCAATCCCTGCCGCAGACCGCGCAAGTCGCCCCCTTCTATCTCAGGTCAGCCGACCAGCGGCAAGGATGATCAGGGCCTGGGATGACACAGGGGCCGAGCTGCTGGTGCGTCGAGGCAGTACTGAAGATCACCTCTTTCGGGCCGCAGCCCACTAAGCGAAGATTAACTCTTCGGGCGCAATCTGGCTCCTCCGATGGTCCATGCGATCCTGGGAGTCCGTCCGCCCGCCGCAGCCCTCGCGGCGCGGAGTCCCAGGATCGCATAATGAGATGGACGCCTCCCGCTGACGGCATCGGTGTGCCAGCGTGGCAGTCGTTGACAACCACGAACACGGGAGACGTCCGAGATGCAAGCTAGCACGATCGGGCTGGACATCGCCAAGAGCGTGTTCCAGGTGCACGGCGTCGATGCGCGGGGCCGGACGGTGCTGAGGAAGCGGCTGACGCGCGCCAAGGTACTGGCCCTTTTCGCCAACCTGCCGCGCTGCATGATCGGCCT
>JBKPDM010000060.1:0-25376 GCA_046727895.1 Pseudomonadota bacterium
GGACGAAGTCCTCGTCGTAGCCAGGCCCGCGATCGAGCGTCCCTGGACGCGGCGGCGCCGCGGTTTCCGCCATTACACCTCTCCCAACTTCGGGCGGGCGCCATCATGGCGAGCCGTGCCGACCTTGGCAATTGTCCGCCCCTCGCCGGGGAGGCGGGGTCAAGGTTGGTTGTCCGGCCGGCACCGCTGTGGCAGAACTCGACCCAGGCCAGGCAAAGCGAGCGGGAGGCGATGGCGATGGCGACGTTGCCCAAAGTTCTGAGCGACGTGCGGATGGACAACAGCTTTCTTTCAGAGACCATTCAGGTCTGCGTGGTGACGCGCGATTACCGGCGGACCATGGCGGGTATGGTCGAGGCCGGCATCGGGCCGTGGCGGGTTTATACCTTCGCCCGCCCCCAGGTGACCGAGACGACCTATCGCGGCCGGCCGACCGAGTTCTCGATGAAGCTTTGCCTGACCTTCACC
Source organism: Pseudomonadota bacterium (assembly GCA_046727895.1). Lineage (GTDB taxonomy): Bacteria > Pseudomonadota > Alphaproteobacteria > Geminicoccales > Geminicoccaceae > DATAOG01. Next base: position 469 of record JBKPDM010000060.1, read on the forward strand.
GGCAACATGATGTGGGAGATTGTGCAGCCGCTGGACGGTCCTTCGATCTACAAGGAGTTTCTTGAGCGGCACGGCGAGGGCGTGCATCACGTCGCGTTCGCCTGCGCCGACCTGAGCTGGGACGAGCGGGTGCGGGAGTTCGAGCGCCGCGGCTTTGAGATGATCCAGTCAGGGATTTGGCTGGGCCGGGTGCCCTGGGCCTATTTCGGCACCGAAGACGCGACCACCACCACCTTCGAGGTGTTTCAGATCCCGGACGGCTTCGTCCTGCCCGAGCCCGAGGAATGGTACCCGGCGCCGCCGCCGCGCTGACGGCACCGTGATCGATCGTTGGGCCGCTGGGCGGCGCCCGCTCTTGCGTCGCCGGTAGGGCGCGGCCCAGCGCATCCTTCACCTCGGCAACCATCGGATCGCGCCCCGATCGAGACGCTGTTCGAGACAATGATGGGGTGCGGCGACGATAACGTTCTCGGACATCACGTGTGCACGATCCGAGGCGCGCCGACTGACCACCCGCGACTACCGGCTGTTCGACATCCAGCACGCGGTCCTGCCGACCCGGCTGCCGCTCGAGCGCTTTTGTCGCGAGCTGGTGCGTACGCAGCGGGTTCTGAACATGAAGCACATGGGCACGCGGGAGCTGATCAAGAAGGCGCCCATCGTCGCCCGCAACCTGCTGCACGGGCAGGCCAACTTCATCAGCACGCTCTGGAAGTTCAACCGGATCTTCGATCCGGCGCGGCTCTCTGCCGATCACGGGCTGCCGGTGAGCTACGAAATGACCCTGCCGCCGGAGCCGCGCGTCAAGGTCGACCCGAAGTCGCTCTATGTGCACGGCGCACGCGCGGGCCGGCGTGCCCGCATGATCGACGCCGAAACCGAGCGCTTCGTCGACGCGACCCGTATCTGAGCGCGATCATCGGTCAGACGGGCGATGGCGCCGCTCAGGCGCCCGGGCGACTCGCGATCTGCTCGACCTCGGCCGCGCCGACGTCGAAGAACGCGATGATGCGACAGGGGCAGGATTCCAGGCCCTCGTACTTCCAGGGGAATGCGCCGATCACGCAGCGGGTGTTGAGCACCTGCTCGATGTCGCCGCCGACGTTCTCGGCGTGCTGCAGGCCCTCCTGAAAGGCATAGTTGTGAAACGGGAAGAGATCGTTCCTGACTTTTCGGCCCGACAGCCGGTGCGTGTACTCGTAGCGCGGGAAGAACTCCTCGCAGCTCATCCCGACCTGCTCCTCGAACTGACGCGCGATGTCGGGGCGCATCAGGCGGATCGTCGTGTTCATCGGGTGGTCGGCCGAGCCGCAGTCGATGCCGAACCACCTGATCTCCATCTCGAGCATCCAGCGCAACAGCTCCATGCCGCCGCCCGGATGCATGCAGAAGTAGCGCACCAGGTCCTGCCGGGGCTGGCCCTCGTAGTAGCGGTGCCAACCCGTGTGGATGATCAGAATGTCGCCCTTCTCGATCGCAACCTTGCCCGTGAGCATGGCGGGCGTGATCACGGTCCAGTCGGACATGTGCTCGGAGACGTCGACGATCGCGCCCCGATTGACCAGATAGTCGAGCGGGTAGGAGGCCATGTCGCCGCGACCGTCGGTGGCGTGCAGCGCGCCGTCGAAGTGGGTTCCGACGTGCAGCGCGGTATCGATCCGCTGCGCCACGATGCGCTGGGTCTGGAGGTTCTGCGCGTAGTACATCTTGTTGCCGGCGTAGCCGACCCAGCCGGGCGTGTGGACGTTCATCGTATGCGAGAGATCGACCATTTTCATTGTCGGGCGTCCTTCGGTTCGACGGGCAACCAGCCGGCCGCGTCACTTCGAGGCGACTGCGGCCGGCGCTTCGCCACCCTCCCAGGCGGCCAGCAGATCGGCCGAGTCCATGACCAGACCGAGGTGCAGCGAGACCATCTTGAGCGCCGCGGCCTCCATCTCGTCGTTGGTCCCGCGCACGAGATCGCGCAGCACGACCACGCGATAGTCGTGGTTGCTGGCATCGAAGGCGGCGTTGAGCACGCAGCAGTCGGTGAAGCCGCCGTTCAGGATCACGGTGCGGACCCGCAGGTTGCGCAGGAGGAAATCGAGGTCGGTCGGATAGAAGATCGAGAGCCGCTTCTTGGTCTGGACGATCAGATCGTCCGGCTCGACCCGGGTTTCGAACTCGGTCCAGCGCGTGCCTTCGATCGCGTGCTCGTCGGCGTTGGGAATTGCGCCGACGAACAGCGGGAAGACCAGGCGCCAGGCGGCCTTGCCGCCCTTGACGTCGTCGACGCCGCCCCGGCGCAGCACGGTGCGCACGTGGATGATCGGCACCCCGAGCGCGCGCGCCCGGTCGTGAAAGGCATCGATCGGCGCCACGATTTCGCGTGCCCGGGGCGCCGGGCAGGGGCAGTCCGGCGTATCGGCGAGGTGACCTTGATGCATGTCGATTGAGATGACGGCCGTCTGCGCCCGATCGGCGAACTCCCCGAAACCCGACGGCAGCTGCCGCTTCTCGCCGTAGATGTAGGCCTGCATTCCCGTCTCCCCGTCGTCAGCGGTGCTCACGGTCGTAGGCGACGCCGAGCGCTGCGGGCACGCCGAGCCGGCGCCGGACCACCGAGCGGCTGACCAGCGCTAGCACGACCAGCGTCGCCACGTACGGCAGCATGTTCAGAAAGTGCGGGTCAATCAGCGCTTCGCCGCCCAACTGAGCCCTGAAGCGGAGCGCGTCGACCGTGCCGAACAACAGTGCGCCGGCCAGCACCCACCCGGGCCGCCAGGTGGCGAAGATGACCAGCGCGATGGCGATCCAGCCGCGCCCGGCGGTCATGTTCTCGATCCAGGAGGGGGTATAGGCGAGCGAGAGGTAAGCGCCGCCCACCCCGGCAAGCGCCGCCCCGGTCATCACGTAGCCGTAGCGCATCGCCGCGATCGGCAGGCCTAGCACGTCCAGAACGTCGGGGCTCTCGCCGAGCGCGCGGAGGATCAGCCCGGGCCGGGTGCGCTTCAGGTAGAAGGCGATGACCGCGGTCAGCACGAGCGCCAGGTAAACCAGAACATCCTGATGGAACAGCGCCCGGCCGAGAAAGGGAAGGTCGCCGAGCGGGCCGAGGTCGGGGTGCGGCACACGCGCGCGCGGCGGGCTGCCGATGTAGGGCTTGCCGATGAAGGCCGAAAGGCCCGCGCCCAGGATGGTGAAGGCGAGCCCGGTCACGACCTGGTTGAGGCGGAGCGTCACGACCAGGAAGGCAAAGGCGAGGCCGAACAGCGCGCCCGCGATCAGCGCCGCGCCGATGCCCGCCCAGACCGAGCCGGTCGCCTGGGTGGCCGCGAAGCCGTTCACGGCGCCGATCAGCATAGTGCCCTCGAGGCCGAGGTTCAGGACGCCGGAGCGCTCGGCGAGCAGCTCGCCGAGCGCAGCGAACAGGACCGGCGTCGCCGAGGCCAATGCGGCGGCGAGCAGCAGCTCGGGGCTCATCCGCCCACTTCCACCGGCCTGACCAGCCGGAGGCGGTAGCGACCGAGGCCGAGGGCGGCGAGGACCACGATCAGGATCAGCGCCTGCAGGATCGTGCTGATCGCCGGCGGAATCCCCGAGACCTGGAGCGAGAAGCCGCCGTTCAACAGGCCGGCGTAGAGCAGCGAGACGAGCACGATGGCGATCGGCCGGCCACCGGCGAGCCAGGCCACCAGGATGGCCATGAAGCCGTAGCCTGGGGAAAGCCCCGCCTGCAGCCGCCCGGTCGAGGCCGAGACCTCGATGGCGCCCGCGAGGCCGGCGAGCGCGCCGGCCGCGACGAGGCCTGAGACGATCGTGGAGGTCGAGGCGATGCCGGCGTAGGACGCCGCGCCCGGCGCGTCGCCCGAGACCCTGAGATCATAGCCCCAGCGCAGCCCCCGATCGACCGCCGCAAGCCCGAGCGCGGCCAGCGCCAGGAACAGGATTCCCCAGTGTACGGGGCCTGCGAGCGCGCCGAGCCTGGCGGCCTCAGGAAGAGGTTTCGAGTAGGGGAACGAGAAGGTCATGGGATCGGCCCAGGGGCCGTCGACCAGATAGTTGACCCAGAGGATCGCGACGTAGTTCAGCATCAGGGTCGAGAGAATCTCATTCATGCCGAGGTACGCGCGCGGCAGCGCGGCGATCGCCGCCCAGGCGCCGCCGGCGAGCAGACCTGCGCCGAGGACCAGAGGCAGCGCCAGGACTGCGGGCGTGGCCGCGGGCAGGGACAGCCCGATGCCGGTCGCCGCGAAGGCGCCGAAGTAGAGCTGCCCCTCGGCGCCGATGTTCCAGAGACCCGCGCGGTAGGCAAGCGCGATCCCGATGGCGCAGAGCCCGATCGGCACCGCCTTGTCGATCGTCGCGGCCAGGGCGCGCGGCGAGCCGAGCGCGCCGCGGAGGAGCGCGCCGTAACCGATGCGCGGGTCATGCCCCGCGAGCGCGAGGACGATCGCGCCGAGCACGAGCGCGAGCGCGAGACCCGCAGCGAGCCGCACCAGCCGCTCGCCGGTCGAGGGGCTGGAGAGCCTTGGCTCCAGGCGGATCGCCGGCAGCGCCATCTCAGACCGCTCCGGTGGTGATCAGGCGCCCGAGCTCGTCCATGTCGACGCGCGCCGGGTCGCGCTCGGCGACGATCGCGCCGCGGTGCATGACCAGGACGCGGTTCGCGATCTCGAGCGATTCGTCGAGCTCCTCGCTCGAGATGAGCACGCCCGCGCCGGCGCGCGCGCGGGCGACGAGGGCGTTGCGGATCTGCGCCGCCGAGGCGACGTCGAGCCCCCGTGCCGGATAGTTGGCGACGATCAGGCCGGGGTCGCCCTGCAGCTCGCGGCCGAGGACCACGCGCTGCAGGTTGCCGCCCGAGAGCCGGCGCACCGGGACACTGAGGTCAGCCGTCACCTGAAAGCGTCCGACGACGTCCAGGGCGCGGCGCCGGATGTGCCGGCGCTGCAGCCAGCGGCCGAACGGCGGGCGCCGGTGGTGCCCCAGGATCGCGTTGTCCTCGATCGAGAGCCCGGGTGCGAGCCCGACGCCAAGGTGCTGCGCCGGGATGTAGGCAAAGCCGCGCCCGCCCGACTGCGGTGGCGCATCGATGCGGCCCCGGCGGTGGCGTCGAAGGCCACCGATCGCATCCATCAGCTCGCTCTGGCCGTTGCCGGTGACCCCGACGATCGCGACCAGCTCGCCCGCCCGAACCTCGAAGCTGACGTCGCGCACCGCCGGCAGATCGAGATCGTTCGCCACCTCGAGGTGCTCGACGCGGAGCACCGGCGCGCCGAACGGGCCGGGCGGCCGGCTGCCGTAGCGCACCTCGCGCTCGCCGACGATCAGCCGGGCCAGCTCGGAGAGGTCGATCTGGCCCGTGGCGCCCTGGTGCATGACCCGACCGGCGCGCATCACCACCAGGTCGTCGGCGACGTCGAGGACTTCGAGCAGCTTGTGGCTGATCAGGACGACCGCACGCCCCGAGGCGGCGATCCGCCTGACCATCGCCATCAGGCTCGTGGTCTCGAGCGGCGAGAGGACCGACGTCGGCTCGTCCAGGATCAGGACCCTGGCACCCACCGCGAGCGTGCGCAGGACCTCGAGCTGCTGGCGCGCGGCGAGCGGCATCTGCCAGACCCGGGCCGCAAGATCGACCTCGAAGCCGACTTCGCCCATGAGGGCTCGCAGGCCATCGCCGGGCGCCGCGGGCTGCAGGAACCGGCCGCGGTCGAGTGCCAGCGAGAGGTTCTCGAAGGCGGTGAGCGTCTCGACCAGCTTGAACTGCTGGTGGACCATGCCGATCCCGGCATCGACCGCGGACTTGGGCGATCCTTGGCGAAGCGGCGCGCCGTCGACCAGGATCCGGCCACGGTCGGGCAGATAGAGGCCGGCAAGGACGTTCATGGCCGTGGTCTTGCCGGCGCCGTTCTCGCCGAGCAGACCAAGAACCTTGCCGGCCGGGATGTCGAAAGTGACGTCGTCGTTGGCGAGCAGCGGACCGAACCGCTTGGTCACACCCTCGATCCGCACCAGCGGCGGACCCGGTGCAGGCGGCTCCGCTGCGGCGCGCGCGGCCGGCTGCGGCCGGCGGTGATCGATCAGATCAGGGGATCTTGCCAACGACGCCTTCGACCAGCCAGCCCATGCCGTTGATGTCGGCGATGCTCAGGGTCTTGCCGGCGGGCACGACCTCCTTGCCCTGATTGTCGTTGAGCGGACCCTTCCAGTAGTCGAGCTTGTCGTCGATGATCGCCTGCTTCTTCTCCTCGACCATCTGGCGCACCTTCTCGGGAACCGCCGCATTGATCGGGGCGAGCGACACCGTGCCGTCCTTGAGACCGCCGTAGAACTCGCCGGGCTTGAAAGTGCCGTCGCGGACCATCTCGACCGCCTTGACGTAGAACGAGCACCAGTCCCAGATCGTGCCGGTCAGGTACTTCTCGGGCGCGAAGGCGGTCATGTCGGACTCCGAGCCGATCGCCCAGGCGCCGTGCTCGGCTGCGCCCTGCACCGAAGAGGGCGTGTCCTGGTGCTGCGCGACGACGTCCGCGCCGGTCTCGACCAGCGCGACCGCGGCCTGCTTCTCGGCCGGCGGGTCGAACCACGAGAGGGTCCAGACGACGCGCACCTCGGCCTTCGGGTTGACCTCGCGCACGCCGATAGTGAACGCGTTCAGCCCGGCGATCACGGTCGGGATCGGCTGCGCCGCGACGAAGCCGATGATGTTCGACTTGGTCATGGCGCCCGCGACCAGTCCGGTCAGATAGCGCCCGTCCCAGAGCTCACCGTAGTAGTTCAGAATATTGTCGGCGGGTGCTACGGTCGGCGTGATGCCAAAGAAGTGCTTGTCCGGATTCGCCTTCGCCACCTCCTGGGTGAACGGCTGATAACCGAACGCGGTCGCGAAGATCAGATCGAAGCCCTGCCCGAGAAAGTCCCGCTCCACATTGGCGACATCGGGCGTCTCCGGCACGCTCTCGACGAAGGCCGTCTTGATGCCAGTCTTTTTCTCGAGACACTGGCGGCCCTGATCGTGACGATAGGTCCAGCCGGCGTCGCCGACCGGCCCGACGTAGATGAAGGCCGCGCTCAGATCATCCTGCGCCCATCCGCCGCTCGGCGCCGTGAGCAGCGCCATGGCGCAGGCGAAGCCCAGAATCAGGGGCCGTTTCTTGTTGGCCATGCCGCCCTCCCTGCGCGCATACCGATTCCCATCGGGGCGCGATGCTACTCGATTCGCGCGCAGGCCGTCACATGAAAGATGCGCGTATCCGTGCTGCGGGCATTCGATCCAGAGGTGCGAGGGTCAGGACGTGTCCGGCAGGGCGCCGACCGCCTTGAGCATGGCCAGGTCGGCGGGGCAGGGGCCGCCGACGCTGACGATCGGACTGCCCCGATCGGCAGCCACGGCGTGCCGCAGGCCGACCGGCACGTGGATGACCTGACCCGCCGTGAACTCCAGGCGGCGAGTGTTGGCGAAGTCGGTGATCGAGCCGCGGCCCTCGAGGATGAAGATCGTGTCTTCCGATTCGGCATGGACATGGGGGACGTTCTGCTCCCCGGGCTGCATCCGGACATAGTTCATGTTGGCGGTCTGCGCGCCGACGCCCGGCCACACGACCAGGCGCGCATCCTTCGAGATGATCGGCAGCATGCGGTCGGGTCTGTCGCGATGAAAGACGCGGATGGCCATGCTCTTTGCCCCTTTCTCGCCCGCTCAGATCCGCGCGTACATCGATGCGTCCGCGGGGCAGGGACCGCCGAGGATCTCCAGCCCCTCGGGCCCGGCCCGGAACAGGTACGCCGTCTCAGGCTCGATATGGACCATCGAGCCCTCGATCAGAGGCTGCTCGTTGCCAGCGTCGGGGTCGAGGGCCGTGCCGCTGCCGTTCATCACGTAGTAGACTGCCTCCATCGGATGACGCAGCGGCACCGTTCGCGCACCCGAGGCGAGCTGAATGCGATGCATCGAACGGAGCTCGGCGCCGATCCCGGGCCAGACCACCGCGCGGGCAACGCCGCCCCCCTCGACCATCGGCAGCTCCGGGCAGGATGCGCCGGCATCGAGGATCCGGACGGCCTTGACCTCGCTCATGCTCACCAACCCCTCCCGCCAGGCAGCAAGACTTGGAATTTAGGCGCTCGATCGGTATGCAAGCAACGTCCGATGACGATGGTTGCATCCCGCTTGATGCCGCAAAGCAAGCCAGGGTGTGTCAGGGGGATGGACTGAGGCGATGAAGCCGGCAGCTTTCGAGTACCACGCTCCACGCTCGGTCGCCGAGGCGCTCGACCTGCTGGCGGAGCATGGTGACGAGGCGAAGGTCCTGGCGGGCGGCCAGAGCCTCGTGCCGGCCATGAACTTCCGCCTGGCGCGGCCCTCGGTGCTGATCGACATCAACCGGCTCGCCGAGCTGGACCGGCTCGGTGCGGCCGACGGCAAGCTCCGTATCGGCGCGCTGACGCGCCACGTCGCATTCGAGAAGCGGGTGGCGGAGGGGCCGCTCGGCGCGCTCCTCGCCGAGGTCGTCCGCTACATCGGCCACCTGCCGATCCGGGTCCGGGGCACCTTCGCCGGCAGCCTCGCCCACGCCGACCCGGCCGCCGAATGGTGCCTGGTGGCGGCAACCCTCGACGCCGTGATCGTGGCCCGCAGCCGCGCGGGCGAGCGATCCATCGGGGCGGAGGACTTCTTTCAGTCGATCCTCACGACGTCGCTGCGGCCGGACGAGCTCATCGCTGAGGTGCGGCTGCCCGTTCTCGATGCGAGCTGGCGCTTCGGCTTTGCCGAGTTCAGCCGGCGCGCCGGGGATTTTGCGCTCGGCATGGCGCTCGCGCTGCTGCGGCTTGAGGGCGGGCGGATCGCCGAGGCGCGGATCGGGGTCGGGGGTGCGGGCGACCGGCCGCTCCGCATCGCCGCGGCCGAGCAGGCGCTGTCCGGAATCAAACCCGGCCCCGAGGCGTTTGCCGAGGCGGCGCGCATCGCGGCGGCGGCCGTCGACCCGTTCGAGGACATTCACGCCTCGATCACCTACCGGCGCGACCTCGTGCGCGCGATGACGCGGCGCGCGCTGCAGCGGGCCGGTGCGTGATGGCCTGGGTCGGACGCTCGATCCCGCGCCTCGAAGACCCGGCGCTGGTGACCGGGCGCGGCCGCTTCACTGCCGACATCGCGCGCGGCGCCGCCGTGATCCACTTCGTCCGCAGCCCGATCGCCTGCGGCCGGATCATCGACATTCAGAGCCCGAGCGGTGCCACGGTGATCACGGCCGCGGACCTCGAGGGCGTCCGGCCGATCCGCCCGGTGCTGCACCGCAAGGACTACGTGCCGATCGCGCAGCCGGTCCTGGCCCGCGATCGCGTGCGCTATGTCGGCGAGCCGATCGCGGCCGTGATCGCGCTCTCGGCGGCCGCCGCCGAGGACCTCGCCGAGCAGGTGAGGGTCGACCTCGAGCCGGAGGAGCCGGTGGTCGATGTTGACGATGCGCTCGCCCGGGACGCGCCGCGGGTGCACGACGAGGCGCCCGGCAACGTCCTGGTCGAGGGCCGGATCGACACCGGCGCAGCCGAGGCCTTCGCCCGGGCGGCCGAGATCGTCGAGATCGAGATCCGCTCGCGGCGGCAGTCCGCCATGCCGCTCGAGGCGCGCGGCGCCCACGCTGCCTTCGACCGCGGCAGCGGCCGCGTGACGCTCACCGCATCGGTGCAGATGCCGCACATGCTCCGCACCGGCCTCGCCGATCTGCTCGGAATCCACGAAGCCGAGCTGCGGGTCGTCGCACCGGATGTGGGCGGTGCCTTCGGGCAGAAGATGGTGCTGGCGCCGGAGTACGTCGTCGTCGTCTGGGCGGCGCGGAAGTTCCGGTGCGAGATCGCCTGGATCGAGGATCGGAGCGAGAACCTGATCGCTTCGGCGCACAGCCGCGATCAGCACTATCGGCTGCGCGGCGCCTTCGATGCCGACGCCCGACTGCTCGCGGTCGAGGCGGATCTCAGATGCAACATCGGCGCCTATTCCTGCTATCCGATCACCTGCGCCGTCGAGCCGCTGATGGCCATGGCCGAACTGCCGGGCCCGTATGACTTCCAGGCCTACGCCGCGCGCGCCCGCGGCATCGCGACCAACACCTGTCTGGCGGCGCCCTATCGGGGCGTCTCCCGTCCGGTGATCACGCTCGCAATGGAGCGGCTCATGGACTGCGCAGCCGGGCGCTTCGGCATCGAGCCGGTCGAGATTCGCCGGCGCAATCTGATCGACGCCTTCCCCTACAAGACCGCCACCGGAATGGTCTACGACGAGGGGACCTATCGCCGCGCGATGGAGATCGCCGCCGATGCGATCGACCTCGCCGGGTTCCGCGAGCGCCAGCGGACGGGGCGCGCCGAGGGCCGCTGCCTCGGCATCGGCTTCTCGGTGTTCAACGAGCGCACCGGCTACGGGACGCCCGCTTTTGCCGCGCGCGGCATGGAGATCACGCCGGGCTACGAGCGGGTCGAGCTGGCCATGGACCCGTCGGGCTTCGTCGAGGCGAGGATCGGGGCCTCGCCCCATGGCCAGGGACTGGCGACGACACTCGCGCAGCTGATCGCCGACGAGCTCGGTCTGGAGCCGTCGCGCGTGCGCATCGTTCACGGCGATACCGATCGGACCCCCTATGGCTGGGGCACGTTCGCAAGCCGCTCGCTGGTGATTGCGGGTGGCGCCTGCCGGCTCGCGGCCGGGCAGCTCCGGACCAAGCTGCTTGCCGCCGCGGGGCATCTGCTGGAGGCCGAGCCCGCCGACATCGTGCTCGCGGACGGCCGCGCCACCGTGCGCGGCACTGATCTCGGGATCGAGATCGTGGCCCTCGCGCGGATCGCCTATCACCAGAGCCACCGCCTGGGCGCGGAACTCGACCACAGCCTCACGACGGCCGCCACCTACGATCCGGCGGGGACGTTCTCGAACGCCTGTCACGTCGCGATCGTCGAGGTCGACCCGGAGACCGGCGGCGTCCGGCTCGAGCGCTTTCTGGTCGTCGAGGACGCGGGACGGCTGATCAATCCGATGATCGTCGAAGGCCAGATCAGCGGCGGGGTGGCGCAGGGCATCGCGAACGCGCTGCTCGAGGAGGTCGTCTACGACGAGAGCGGCAACATTCTGACCGGCTCGCTCGCGGACTATCTGCCGCCGACCTGCGCCGAGGTGCCGCCGATCGAGATCCTGCATCTGGAAACCATGAGCGATGCGTCGCTGACCAAGGCCAAGGGGCTCGGCGAAGGCGGGGCGATCGGCGCTCCCGCGGCCGTTTTGAATGCGATCTCGGATGCCCTCGCGCCGTTCGGGGTCGGCGTGTTCGAGATGCCGGCAACCCCGAGGCGCATCCGCGATCTGATCCGAGAGCGCGTCGGAGATGGGGCATGACGGCCAAGATCGACCTCGTTCTGACCGTCAACGGCCAAGCGTACGAGATCCGCGTCGAGCCGCGGCGCACGCTCGCCGACGCGCTCCGGGACGACTGCGGGCTCACGGGCACGCACCTCGGCTGCGAGCACGGGGTCTGTGGCGCCTGCACGGTGCTCCTGGACGGCGAGCCCGTCCGCTCCTGCCTGATGTTCGCTGTGCAGGCGGAAGGTGCTGCGATCCGCACCGTCGAGGGGCTCGCGAACGGCGACGAGCTGCACCCGCTGCAGCAGGCGTTCTGGGACCATCACGGCCTGCAGTGCGGCTTCTGCACCCCGGGCTTCCTCATGCTGGCCGCCGGCGTGCTCGAGGCGGAGCCCGAGATCAGCGATGAGGAGCTCCGCCACGTGCTGGCATCGAACCTTTGCCGCTGCACGGGTTATCAGAACATTCTCAAGGCGGTCCGCGCCGCCGCCGACCAGATGAAGCGGTGAGCTGGCTCGGCCAGTCGGTCCGGCGGCTCGAGGATCGGCCGCTGCTCACGGGCGAAGGCCGCTTCACCGCGGATGTCACGTTTCCCCGCCAGTTGTGCATGCGTGTCGTGCGCTCGCCGGTGGCCTTCGGCCGGCTGCGTGCGATCGATGTACGGGCGGCCTCGACCCTGCCGGGTGTGGTCGGGATCTGGACCGGGGCCGACGTCGCGACCATCCCGCCGATCGAGTTCCGGCAGGTGCGGGTCCGCGGCCTCGAGGCCTACCGGCAGCCGATCCTGGCCCGCGATCTGGTGCGCTATGTCGGTGAGCCGATCGCTGTGGTCTTCGCCGAAGATCCCTACCTGGCCGAAGACGCCGCCGATGCGGTCGCACCGGACATCGACGAGCTCGAGCCATGCGTGGGAGCGACCGAACCGCCCTGCGAATTCACGCCGGGGGTCTCGAGCGCGGCGGCGATCATCGAGAAAGGCTATGGCGACCTCGGTGCGGCCTTTGCCCGGGCGCATGTCGTGGTCGAGCTGGAGCTCAGCGTCGGACGCCACACGGGCGTGCCGCTCGAGACGCGGGGCGCCGTCGCCTGGTACGACGCCAGTCGGGACCTCCTGGAGCTCCATGGCGCCGCCAAGCTGCCGCACTACAACCGCGATGCCATTGCCGCCATGCTCGGCCTCGCGCCGAGCCGGATTCAGGCCTTCGAGGGCCATGTCGGTGGCGGCTTCGGCATCCGGGGCGAGCTCTATCCGGAGGACGTCCTGGTCTGTCTCGCGGCGCTCAGGCTCGGGCGGCCGGTCAAGTGGATCGAAGACCGACAGGAGCATCTGCTTGCGGCCAACCACGCGCGGGATCAGGTGCACCGGGTCAGGGCTGCGGTCGACCGGCGGGGCTTCGTCCTCGGGCTCGAGGACGAGTTCTGGGTCGATCAGGGCGCCTACGTCAGGACCCATGCGGCGACCGTCCCCGACCTCACCGCGGCGATGCTGCCCGGCCCCTATCTCGTGCCCGCCTATCGCGCGAGGGGGCACATTCGCCTGACCAACAAGACCCCCGCCGGCACCTACCGGGCGCCCGGCCGGTATGAGAGCACCTTCGTCTGCGAGCGGCTGCTCGACGCCATCGGAAAGCGACTGGACCTCGATCCGGCCGAGGTTCGCCGGGTCAACCTCGTGGGAGCGGAGCGCATGCCGTTTGCCCGCGGCATCGATGCCCTCGGCACCAGGGTCGTCTACGATTCGGGCGACTATCCGGGGCTGCTCGAGCGGACGCTCGCCCACCTCGATTACCCGAAGCTCCGGGCCGTGCTCGCCGCGCGTCGGCAGCAGGGCGAGATGGTCGGCATCGGCCTGGGCTTCTTCGTCGAGAAGAGCGGGCTCGGGCCGTACGACGGCGTGCGCATCGCAATCGATCGCGCCGGCAGGGTCGAGGTGGTGACCGGCGCCGCCTCGGTCGGCCAGGGGATGGAGACCGCGATCGCGCAGATCTGCGCCGACGCGCTCGGGGCATCGCTCGATGACATTCGCGTGCGTCACGGGCGGACCGATCAGATCGAATATGGCATGGGCGGCTTTGCTTCGCGGGTCACGGTCATGACCGGCTCGGCGACGCACGAGGCCGCCACACGGCTCCGCGCCAAGGCGCTCGAGGTCGCGGCCGAGCTGCTTCAGAGCGCTGCGGACAAGCTGGCGATCGAGGACGGCCGGATCTTCGTCCGGGACGCGCCGGGGAGCGCCGCGCTGACCCTTGCCGAGGTCGCGCAGGCCCTGGCGCCCACCTCGCCCTTCGCCAAGGGCAAGACGCCCGGCCTCGCGGCCGAGGCCTGGTTCTATGCCGATCACATGACCTACCCCTACGGCCTGCACGTCGCGATCGTTCGCGTCGATCCGGAAACGGCCCGGGTCGAGATCGAGCGCTGCGTGGTAGCCTACGACGTCGGGCGAGCAGTCAACCCGCGCCTGGTCGAGGGCCAGATCGCGGGCGGCGCCGCGCAGGGCATCGGCGGCGCGCTGCTCGAGGAGTTTGTCTACGACGCCAAGGGCCAGCCGCTCGCGGCGAGCTTTGTCGACTACCTGCTGCCGACCATCGCCGAGATACCGCCGGTCGAGACCCTGCTGTTCGAGGATGCGCCGAGCCCGCTCAACCCGCTCGGGGTCAAAGGGGCGGGCGAAGCCGGGATCAACGGCATGGGCGCCGCGATCGCGGCCGCGGTCGAGGACGCCATCGGACGGCCGGGCGCGATCACGCGCCTGCCGATCACACCGCGCAGGTTGCACGCAATTCTGACGGACTGTAAGAAAGCAGAAACCGGCAGCCAGTAACGAGATGCGCCATGATCGAGTGTTCGGCTTCGGAGGGTGACAATGCTGGGAACTGACCACGAGATCGAGAGCAGGACCCGCTATCGGGCTTACGCGATCTGGGAGGCCGAGGGTCGGCCGGAAGGACGCGCGATGGACCATTGGCTTGCCGCCGAACGGGAATGTCGACCAGCCACTGGATCCCCGGTTGTCGAAGCTAAAATGCGCGCGAGCGGACCCCGGCGTCGGACGTCGAACGGCGTCCCTGCCGAAGGCTCCTCTCGCCCGGCCTCGAGCGCGCGCCGGAAAAAGGCAACCGCTCTGCCCGGCGACCAGGCGTAAGCGCGGCACGCCTCGTCGAAGCGCTCGGCGCCTCAATCAATCGTGGCGGTAGTTCGGGGCCTCGACGGCGTGTAACCCCTTCAGCGCCTCGGGGCTCTGATAGCCCCGATAGGGTTCTGCGAACGCCGCCCGCGCTTCGCCATAGCGGCCGAGCTCGACCAGGTTCCAGGCTTCCAGCGCGGCGAGCGAACCGTCCGCCTCGCTGCCCTGGAGCCGGCGTACCAGCTGGAGCGACTGGGGTGCGCCGGGGCTCGTTCAGCCGAGACCGATCAGCAGGAGCGCGATGACGACGCCGGCCGCGACCATGCACCAAACCGCCTGCCGGTCGATGCCGCCCGAGTCGGCAAGCGCGCACAGCCGCGCGGCATGTTCGCTCTGCTCTTGGGCAACCTTCAACGCCATCTGCCGAAAGCGCTGCATGTAGACGGTGTTGCCATAGGCTCCGCAAATCAAGGCGATCGCCAGCTGGACCAGCGCGAGAAACCAAAGCGACGCTCCGCTCATCGCCATCATCACCAGCGCGCCGAGCCAGGCGACGTACAACGCCGCCCAACCGTACAATCGCCGATAAGCCAGCCAGGCGCCAAAGGTCAGCGCCGCCGCCCAGTTCCAGCTGCGTGCGAGCCCCCGCCACTCCATCCAGCGCCAGCGTTCGTCGTAGTAGGTGCCGTTGGGCCCGACGAACGTCTTGGTCGAATCGACCGGAATCAGGTCCGGCTCGCCAGTCGGCGCGCCCTGTACACTCACCGCCGTCGGAGGCTCCGCGGCTGGAGCAGGCGGGCGCAGCCGACCGAAAGGACGCGCGACCTGTGCGACGGTCGTATCGTCCGACTGCTCAGGTGGCCAAGCTTTCAGCGTGAAGCCCTGTGTTGCGTCCAGGGCTTCAGTAAGCTGGCTAAACCTTTCCCAGCGAGCCACTGCCGTTCTCCCTGTTCGCCCAGATCCCCCTAAGGGCGTTCAGGATTCCCGAGTTCTGAAGCGCTTGTCTAAATCGCTAGCAGCATTTGACGAATTCTCGCGGGCTCGTCAACCACCGACGGCTTCGAGCGGCGCCTGCGGCATCGGACGGGGTGCCGCCGCGCGCATCAAGCGGTCACGGATCGCTTCACCGAGGCCATGGCGCGGGATGGGCATGACCGCGATCGCACGAAACTCCTGCCGGTCCAACCGGCGCAGCATCGCGAACAGGTTCGCAGCCGCCTCCTGCAGGTCGCCCGCCTCGCTCAGGTTGAGCGTCGTCGCTGCGCCCTCGAGCGGGCGGGGTCCGAACGCGAGCAGCGCCTCGTCGGCGGCGATCGATCGGGCGTCCAGGCGAACCGGTCGCGTGGGCGCATAGTGGCTGGCGAGCTGGCCGGGCGACCTGGGTGCACCGGCATCGGCGCCCGCCGTCGCCAGAGGGCCAATTTCGGCCTCGAGCTCAGCCCGCGTCACGCCGCCCGGGCGGAGCAGTCGAGGCGGCGCGCGCGTCAGGTCGAGCACCGTCGATTCGACTCCGATCGGGCAGTGGCCGCCATCGAGGATCAGATCGACCTTGTCGCCAAGGCCGTCGGCGACATCGTCCGCTGTGGTCGGGCTGATCCGCCCGGCCGGATTGGCGCTCGGCGCCGCAACCGGCAGGATCGTCGCCTTGAGCAGCGCCTCGGCGACCGGATGCGCCGGCGCCCGCAGACCGACCGTGTCGCCGCCCGCGCTGACCAGGAGCGAGAGCGGGCAGCCGGGCGCGCGCGGCAGGATGAGAGTGAGCGGCCCCGGCCAGAAGCGCGCCGCCAGCCGCAGGGCAAGGTCATTCCAGCGGGCGAGCGCGGCCGCGGCGGCGCGGTCCACGACGTGAACGATCAGAGGATTGAAGCGCGGCCTCGCCTTGGCCGCGAAGATCGCCGCGACGGCACGGTCGTTGGTGGCGACCGCACCGAGGCCATAGACGGTCTCGGTCGGAAAGGCGACCAGCTGGCCGGCACGGAGCGCCCGCGCCGCGCGCTCGATGTCTCTCGCGCTGGTTCCGAGGCGCTCGCTCACTGGCCCGATCGGACGTCGGCCCGGGGGCTCTTAAGAAGCCACGCCGCGCCTCTCTGGCTGAGGGCCCACGCCCGCACGGTCCGATGAGCTTCAGCGAATCGAGGCATCCGCCAACTACCTCGCACGGCTTTGCAGCTGCCGGCGACTATAAGGCCGAGGAGGAACCGCGCAAGGCCCCAAAGCCCGATCCGGCCATCGCCCTCATGGCGAACCTGATCTTGCCCTTCGGGGCTAGGCAAGCTTGGCGAACACGGTCTCGGCCTCGATCCGATCGACATCGGCGGGGCGTGGAAAGGGCTCGGGCGCAGGCTCCCCCGGCGTACGCGGCCGGCCGATGCGGGCGAAGAAGTCGTCGAGGCCGCCATCGCCTCCCGGCAGCATCACCCAGCACATCTTGAGCTCGGCGGTCTCGCTGGTGTTGACGAACTTATGCCGGTGGCCCGCGCCGACGTAGACCGTGGTGCCGGCCTGGAGCGGATAGGGCCGGCCGTCGATCACCGCCTCGCCTCGGCCCTCGAAGAAGAACAGCAGCTCCTCCTGCGCCGGATGGACGTGCTCGCGGATGTAAGAATTCGGCGCGATCACCTGGATCCCGGTTGCAAAGCTCCGGATGCCCGGGTCCTTGCGGTGCGACACCCGGACCTCGGCGTAACCGTTGGCCGGCACCGGCTGCCAGAAACTCTCACCTTCGTCCGGCTGGACGACGAACGCGCGACTGTCGCTCATGCCTTTTCTCCAATCTGCCGACCGATCGTGCCCCGGATCAGCTCGCCACGAAAGCGTCGATGATAAAAGTATCTTTCCTTGTTCAACCGGTCGGCCGTCAACGCTCCATGAGCGGATGCCGGAGATCTCGTTACGGGAGATTGCTTCGGGCCAGCCGGATTCCAGACAGCTCAGGCTTGAACTATCCAGTCGTATCACGATGTGGCGCAGGGAAGGAGGATGGAGCGAGCGAGATGGCGGATGTGAGAACAGCTCTGCGCGGGGCGGCGTGGCTGTTCTACGCGATCTTCGTGTTGGAGATCCTGTTCATGGTCAGCCCGGCCGCCCTCTACTTCTATTCCGTTTACGGGCCGGCGCTGAGCTTCCTCGACCACTCACCGGCAACGGCGTGGCTCACCCAGTTCTTCCTGCCGCACATCTCGACCACGGCCAGCCCGGTTCTCAACCTGCTCGGTGGCCTCGGCGGGCTGCTGCTTCTGGTCGGCATCCTCATCTTCCTCGCCGGTGCCGTCCCGCTCTATTGGGCGAAGCTGCGGCGCCGCGGTGCCGTGACCGGCGGTCTCTACCGCTTCATCCGCCACCCACAGTATGTCGGGCTCGCCCTGATGGGCTTCGGCGTGCTCCTCGTATGGCCGCGCTTCCTGGTCCTCGTAAGCCTGATCGTCATGCTGTTTCTCTATGGCGTGCTCGCCCGCTGGGAGGAGGCGCAGTGCCTGGCACGCTTCGGCGAGCGCTATCGCACCTACCAGGCGAGGACCGGCATGTTCGTGCCGCGCGCGTGGTCTCGGCACCTCCCGCGCCTCTTGCCGGCATCGGGCCCAGGACGGGCTGCGGCCGCTTTGGCCTTGTTCGTTGCGGTGATGGGGCTGTCGGTTGCTGCGGCGTTCGGCCTGAGGAACTACTCCCTGTCGCAGGTGGCGGCGATCTATCACGACAATGTGGCGATCCTTTCGCCCGCGCGCTTGACGGCGAACGAACTGGACGCCGCCTATCGAACCGCGATGGACGATGCCGCGGTGCAGGCCGCCCTCGATGCCGCCCGGCCGATGAAGCAGATCGTCTACGTGATACCGCAGGACTGGTATCTGCCGGACCTGCCGGTCGAGGCTGTGCCGAGCTCGGGCGGCGCTCCTCATGGCTCCGCCGACTTTGGCCGGAGCCGCTACAAGCTGTTGTTCGCGCGTGCGCGCAGTCATGACCCGGCGGCAACGGGGCCGGATATCGTGAAGGCGGCCTACGGCCTGGATCCGATCATCGTCGCCCGGGTCGACATCGCCGCCCGCAGGGTAACCGACGTGGAGACCCCACCCCGGCACGTCTACTGGGGCGACATTCCAACGCCGACGTTTTGAGAGGACAGCGCCCCGTTCCGAGAGGTGATGCGCGGCGCTCCCCGAGCGCACTCTCCGTGGGAATCGGCCTGTCGAGTCATGGCCTCCTGTCGGACCAGTCTTTAGCCTTAGAGCGCATCTTGTCGGGCGTTCACTTGCCCCTCGTGTGCTGAACGATAGCGCCGACGATCGTGTCCCAGTCCGCCCTGTGCGGTTCGTGGCCGCCGCCTTCGAGGCGGACGAGTTCCGCCCCTGCAACCGCTTGCGACAGCGCGATGCCGTGCTCGATCGGAAAGATCGGATCTGCCGTGCCGTGGATGACGAGAAGCGGTGTCTTCATCTCATGAAGCCGGCCCCGCCACGCGTCTCCGATTTTCAGAGCGCCATGGTTCGTCGCGGTTAGATAGCCGCCCGATCGGTCATAGTCCCGTTCGATGAATTCTCTCATCTGCGCCTCGAACGGACGCGCCGCGTGCGCAATCAAGCGCGCTTCCTGGACCATGAACGCGATTACCTGAGACCGATCGGACCAGTCCACCTCTTCACCCGTCGCCGAGTGCTTCGCATAGGCTTCACTGGTTTGCGGAAGATCAGATTTGTCCGTCCCCACCGGCGAGCTGCTGATCGCCGTCAAGGAAAGCACGCGTGACGGATATTTCAGGGCGGCGATCTGGCCGATCATGCCTCCGAGGGACATGCCGACGACATGAGCGGCCGGGATCGTATAACCGTCGAGCACGCGGATTGCGTCATCGACCATGTCGTCGAGCGTGTAGGAAGGTTCGCCAGGCGCATATTTCGTCGAGAGGCCGGTGTCGCGATTGTCATAGCGGATGACATGACGGCCATGGCTGGCCAGTCGTTCGCAGAGCTCCTCAGGCCACCAGAGCATGGAAGCCATCACGCCCATGATCAGAAGCACGGGAGCGCGCGCCGGATCGCCAAAGGCCTCGGTCGCGATTTCGAGTCCGTTTCCCCTGATGACCCGTTCGCCCACTTGCCTATCCCCTCCCTCCCACTCAAGGCTACCGAACTCACCGGTTGATGGCTCTGCTGCCGCCAGGTTTTAGCGGGCGGGCTGAAAAAGCTCGATCGGATTGCCGGAGGGGTCGTCGAGCAGGATCTGCGCGCCGCCGATCCCCTTCACGATGTCGTTGCGGAATCCCAGCCCGGCGGCACGGAGCCGATCGACCTCGGCGGCGAGGTTCGATACCGGCAGCTGGAATCCGGTTCCAGCCGCCGGGGACGGGCCGACGGCCGTCGGGCATGGGCTGCGCGCCTGAGCTGGTCGGTCCGCTGAGCAGCAGCCGCAGGGCGCCGAGCCGGACCGCGGCGAAGGCCGGAGCAGCGTCCTGGTCGAGCGTGAAGCCGAAATGGGTTGTATAAAAAGCGACCGCCGCGGCGACGTCCTCGACGATGTAACGAGCGTTAACCGTAGTCGTAGCCATTGCTCACCGCCTGGTGTGACGAGTCGCCGGCAACAGACTCGCCAAATGGTATTCGAGCGCGTGACGCACGTCGTGCGCCCTCAGGAGTGGGTGAAGCGCGGCGGCTCCTTGGCGAAGAACGCGCGCACGCCCTCCTTGCAGTCGTCGGACAGGAACGCTTCGGCGGACAGCGCGAGCGAGCGCTCGATCGCCTGATCCTCGCTCACGTCGAAGGACAGGTCGATCGCCCGCTTGCAGAGCTGAAGCGCCTTGCCCGGCCGCCCGGCCAGCTCCGCGGCCATACGGCAGGCGGTGATCAGCGCCTGGCCCGGCAGCACGACGCGGTTGACCAGCCCCCAGGCGAGCGCGGTCTGGGCGTCGATCGGCTCGCCGAAGAACATCAGCTCCTTGGCGCGGCCCTCGCCGATGCGGCGCGTCACCCGCACCGTGCCGCCCGAGCCCGGGAACACGCCGAGCTTGATCTCGGGCAACGCGAGCCGGGCGTGCTCCTCGACGACGATCAGATCGCAGCAGACGGCGAGCTCCAACCCGCCGCCATAGGCGAGCCCGGCGACCGCCGCGATGGTCGGCTTGGGGAAATCGTCGACCTTGGAGTAGGCGCGGTTCTCGGGCGCGAGCTTCTTGCCGACCACGTCATCGGCCACGCCCGGAAACTCGCTGATGTCCGAGCCGGCGCAGAAGGCGCGCTCGCCCGCCCCGGTCAGCACCAGGACCCGGGCTTGCGGATCGCTCGCGAGCCGGTCCAGCGTCCGATCGAGCTCGCGGGTCAGCCCGAGGGTCACGAGGTTGAGCGGCGGGTTGTTCAGGGTGACGATGGCGACGCCGTCCTCGACCTGGCAAAGGATCGGATCTCTGCTCATCTCGCCCTCACTCGATCTGACGATGGTTTCGCTCTGGCGCGGAATTCCGGCAGAAGGTTCATGGGCTCCGGGCGGAACAGGCGCGCATCCATGGACCGCAGCGGCTCGGCGACGCGCACCTCGAAGCCGATCCGCTCGAGCACGTCGCGGTGCACGTCAATCCCGGGCGCGACTTCGATCAGCTCGATGCCCTGCTCGGCCAGCCGGAACACCGCGCGGTCGGTGACGTACATGACTTCCTGGCCGCGCTCGCAGCCATAGCGGCCGTTGAAGGTGAGCTGCTGCACCGCCGGCACCCATTTGCCGGTCCGGCCGTCACGGGTGAGCACGAGGCCGCCTTCGCCGTCCGGCGCGACCTCCAGCCCGCCGGTCGTGAGCGTCCCGGAGAAGACCACCTTCCGCGCGCCCTGGCTGATGTTGATGAAACCGCCGGGGCCGTTGATCGACCCGCCATAGCGGCTGACGTTGACGTTGCCCGCGCGGTCGACCTCGGCAAACGACAGGAACGCGAGGTCGAGGCCGCCGCCGTCGTAGAAGTCGAACTGGTAGGGCTGATCCGCCATCATGTCGTAGTTGACCCCCGCACCCGCGTCCTTGCCGCCCGCCGGCACCCCGCCGATGATGCCCTGCTCGACGGTCAGCGTCAGCTCACGCCAGAAGCCTTCCTCGGCAGCGACGCTCGCGATGCCGTTCGAGACCCCGAAGCCGAGATTGACCACGGCGCCCGGGAACAGCTCCATGGCGCCGCGCCGCGCGATCACCTTGCGGATGTCCAAGGGAAGCCGTCCGATCGCGGCATCGGGCTCGCGGAGCTCGCCTGCGTAGGCCGGGCTGTAGGGCGTGCGATAGGTCTGCGGCTGGCCCGGTGCCACCACCACGTAGTCGACCACCACGCCCGGCACCTTGACCAGCTTGCCGGGCAGCGTGCCTGCGGCGGCGACCCGCTCGACCTGGGCAATCACGATCCCGCCCTGGCGATGGGCCGCGGTTGCGATCGAGAAGTTCTCGCCGAAGAACGCCTCGCGCTCCATCGTGAGGTTGCCGCGCTCATCCGCCGTGGTGGCGCGGATCACCGCGACGTCGACCGGTAAGGCCCTATAGAGCAAGTACTCGTTGCCGCCGATGATCACGAGGTCGACCAGATCCTCCCTGGTGCACGCGCTCTGCCTGGCGCCGCCCAGGCGCGGATCGACGAAGGTGTGCAGCCCGGTCGTGGTGAGAAGGCCGGGGCGTCCAGCGGCCATATCACGCATCAGCTGCGAGAGCGTGCCCTGGGGCAGGGTATAGGCTTCGATCCGGTCGGCGAGCGCCAGCTCGGCGAAGCGCGGACAGTTGTTGAAGCCGCCGCTGATCACCCGCCGCGCGAGCCCGGGCTCGGTCAGAAGGTTGAAGCCGGTCGCCTCCCAGTCGCCGAGCGAGACCACGCTGATCAGCGTGAGGTCGCGCGGCCGGCCGTCGGTGCGAAAGCGCGTCGCGAGCGCCTCGATCAACGCCTCGGGCACGGCGTGGCCACCGCCCGAGCCGCCGAACAACACGGCATCGCCGTCTCGGATCAGGCCTGCGGCCGTCTCGGCGCCGATGAACTGGGCCATGGCCCGATCGTGCTCCCTTGGCGATTCCCGGGCTCGCATTGCCAGGCAGGATGGTTCGATCGCCCGGCCTTGCCAAGCCCCCGGCCGGACGCTCAGTCCATGACCTCCTGACCGCCGTCGATGCCGAGCACCTGCGCCGTGACGTAACCGTTGCACATCAGGTACATGGCGCCCATGGCGCAGTCCTCGGCGTGGCCGATCCGGCCGACCGGCAGGCGGCGCGCCATCTGGGCGTAGCGCTCCTCCTTGTCGTGCGGATGCAGGATGTCGTTCAGCGGCGTGTCGCAAAGGCCGGGTGCGATGGTGTTGACCCGGCAGCCGATCCGCGCGAACTCGAGCGCGAGTGAGCGGGTCGCGGCATTCAGCGCGCCGTTGATGCAGGCGCCCATGATGTAGCCCTTGACCGGCCGCCTGGCGGCGACGCCGGTGAAGAGCACGACGCTGCCGCCGCGCCGCAGATGCGGCCTCGCGTCGAAGGTAGCCCAGAACGGCCCCCAGAACTTGCTCTCGAAGGCTTCGCGCGCGCTCTCATCGCTGAGCTCGCCGTAGAGTACGGGTTTCACGGTCGAGCCCGGCAGGACCAGGTGGTCGAACTTCGCGCAATCCGCCAGGAACTGCGCGACCGCCGGCCGGTCCTCGACATGAAGCGCGCGCCAGTACACCTGGCGCCCGCCGTGCGCCTCGAGCGCCTTCGCGGCCTGCTCGAGCTTCTCGGCACTGCGCGCGGCGATCGCGACCTCGGCGCCGGCATCGACCGCCATCAGGGCGGTGGCGTAGCCCATGCCGTACGAGCCACCGATGATCACCACCTTCTGGCCCTCGAGCGAGAACATCCCTTGCCCTCCCGTCCCCGGTGCTATGCTTTGCGCGCCGGACGATAACCACGCGCGCCGGCCGTCACAACCGCAGGCCGCGCGGCAAGGGGGGAGACAGGCGCATGGCCGGTGTGTTTCGCCGCGTCGTTCAGACCATCGATTCGCACACCGAGGGCAACTCGACCCGGCTGATCACCGGTGGCTATCCGATTCCGCCCGGCGGCACGCTGCTCGAGAAGCGCGCCTGGCTCTGGCGGCACGACGACGGCCTGCGCCGCATGCTCAACTTCGAGCCGCGCGGCCACGGCATGATGTGCTCGGTCCTGCTCATGCCGCCGATCGCCGAGGGCGCCGACTTCTCGGTGATCATCATGGAGCAGGACGAATACGTGCCGATGTGCGGGCATTGCATCATCGGGACCGCCATGACCGTGGTCTCGACCGGCATGGTGCCGGCCAGGGAGCCGGTCACCACCCTCTGCATCGAGACCCCCGCCGGCCTCGTCGCGTGCGAGGTCGAGGTCGCGAACGGACGGGTCGGCGCGGTCAGCTTCGTCAACGTCGAGTCGTTCCTCCTGCATCGGGACGCGCGGATCACGGTCGAGACGCTGGGCAAGCTGACGATCGACGTCGCCTATGGCGGCGATTTCTATGTCATCGTCGATGCCGACCCGCTGGGCATCCGGCTCGCGCCGGACAACGATGCCGGGATGATCAGGACGGCCGGGAAGATCATCCCGGCGGTCAATGCCCAGCTCCGGATCGAGCATCCCGAGCGGGCGGACATCAACCGCTGCTACCAGACCCTGTTCACCTCGGCTCGGACCGCCACGGGCGATCTCAAGCAGACGATCGTCTGTCCGCCCGGCTCGCTCGACCGCAGCCCCTGCGGCACCGGCACCTCGGCGCGCCTCGCGGCGCTCTGCACGAGGGGCGAAATCGGTCTTAACCAGCCCGTGCGCTTCGAGGGCGTGCTCGGCACCTGCTTCACTGGCCGGGCGGTCTCGGCCGAGAAGCGGGGCGGCATGCTCTACGTCCGGCCCGAGGTCACCGGGCGCGCCTGGATCACCGGTCTGCATCAGTTCGTGCTCGAGCCCGACGACCCCTTGCCCGAGGGCTTCCGGATCGGCCTCCCGCCCCGTCCCGCTCCCGACCCCGAGGCATGGAGCTGAGCCGCCCGCAGATTGAGCTGGGCCGTGAACTCATAAACGCGCAGCCAGAGGCGAATGGCAGCGAGCTTCGCAGCACCCAGAATTCGCAGCACCCAGAAGATGCCATTGAGGCTACGCCGGTCGTCCACACGCGGCAGGCCGCGCGGCTTGTTGGGGAGCACCGGCTTGATGACGTCCCATTCGCCTTTGGTAAGCTCGTATCGCATGATCCAGAGACTCGCTTCGGGAGCTGGAACCATGCCACATGGTGACCTCGGAGCGCCTTCATCATGTCCGCAACCGGCTCAAGAACGGACATACCCGAGACGCAGGACGAGTTCGCATTTGACCCAAACCGACGGCCGATGCGCTCCTACCTGCCGATGCTCAACAGTGCAGGCGCATGGCTCGGCCGCGGATGGTTGCGGTGGATCGCGTACTCTACTCCAGGACCCAGGGGGTATTGGACATCACGTCGAAATCTCATCC
>JBKPDM010000061.1:0-2787 GCA_046727895.1 Pseudomonadota bacterium
CACCGATACAGCGTCGCACGTCACTGGCGTGCGGGTCCGGACCCTGGCGGGCAACCAGTTGAGCGTCGTCGGCAGGCTCGTTGTTCTCGCCCTCGGCGGCATCGAGAACCCGCGTCTGCTGCTGCTCTCGGATCGGGTGCAGACGGAGGGCCTCGGCAACACTCACGACCTGGTCGGCCGTTATTTCATGGAGCACGCGACGTGTGGCGGTGGCATCATCCAGCCTACCAGCCCGGGCGTCGACATCGGCTTCTATCAAAAGGAATCGTTCGACGACGGCAAGTATGCCATCACTTCGAACTTGATGCTCACCCCGAGGTGCGCGAGTCCGAAGAGATCGCCCCGGTCATCTTCGATATCAAGCTGATTTACGATCCTGCGTATGAGTCTGATGGCGCTCAGTCGCTGCGGCACCTGAAGAACGCGCTGGTTAACCGGCAGCTACCGGATCACCTCATGGTCGATATCAGCAACATTCTGGGCGACTTTGGGGTCGTCACCGGACTTGCGTTTGATCGGGTGTGGTATGGTCAACCACCGATCGAACGAATCGACGTCGAGCCTCTGATCATCTCGACGCCGAACCCGGACAGCCGGGTGCTGCTCGGCGAGCAGACGGATGCTCTCGGATGTCGCCGGGTCAAGCTCGACTGGCGCCTCACCGAACTCGACAAGCGAAGCGCCCGACGAGGCCTCGAGATTCTGGCGACCGAGATCGGCCGTCTCGGGATCGGCCGGATGAAGATCACCCTGAGTGCCGACGACACCACCTGGCCGGACGATCTCGTGGGTGTCTATCATCATCTCGGTACGACCCGCATGCATGACGATCCGCGCGAGGGCGTCATCGATCGCGATTGTCGGGTGCACGGGATCGACAACCTCTACATCGCGGGCAGCTCGGTCTTCCCGACGGCCGGAAGCGGCACGCCGACGATGATGATCATTGCCATGGCGCTGCGCCTCGCTGACCACCTGAGAGGGCTGGCGGCGTGAGCTGCCAGCCATCGACGGGCCGGCGGCGCCGGGCCCGGCAAAGCCCAGATTTCTCGGCTCGGGTTCAAGCAGAGGGCCGCGTCGATGCCAGACCGAAGATTTTCGCCCTTCCCGCCCGACTTCCTCTGGGGGGCGGCGACATCCGCCCATCAGGTCGAAGGCGACAATCGGGCGAGCGACTGGTGGGCCTTCGAGCAGGCGGGCGAGCTGCCGTTCAAATCCGGCGCTGCCTGCCGTCACTACCAGCTCTTCGAGCAGGATTTCGAGCTCGCCCGCGCATGGGGCCACAATGCCCACCGCTTCTCGATCGAATGGAGCCGGATTGAGCCGCACGAGGGCAAGTGGGACCAGGGCGCCATCGACCACTACCGCGAGGTGGTGCAAGCTCTGCGCCAGCGCGGCATCGAGCCGCTGGTCACCCTGCACCACTTCACCAATCCGGCCTGGTTCACCCGCGCCGGCGGCTGGTCGAGACGCGACAGCGCAGCGCGGTTCGCCCGCTACGTCGAGCGGATCGCGGGCGAGCTCAAGGAGCTGGTGCGCTGGTGGATCCCGATCAACGAGCCCACGGTCTACGCCAAGAATGGCTTCGTGCTCGGCAACTGGCCGCCCTTTCGCCCCTACGCCTGGTGGTCGGCGTGGCGGGTGCTGCGGAACATGGGCCGCGCCCACCGTCTCGCCTATGACATCCTGCATCGCGCCCGGCCGGACGCTCTGGTCGGTCTGGCCCACAGCGCGCCGCTGGTGGTCGCCCGGGCGCCGGCGCGACCGCTCGACCGCCTGGCCGCGGGCGTGCGTGACCTGGTCCTCAATCGCCTGCCGGTGCGTCTGATGGGCGGCGTCATCAACCGAAGGTTAGATTTCATCGGCCTGAATTACTACTGTCGGACCATCGTGTACTGGCAGGCGGCGGGCGCCGCGGCGCTGTTCGGCCGCGATTGGCCCGAGGACGACCAGAGCGGGCCGCGCGCGTTCAGCGACATCGGCTGGGAGATCTGGCCCGCGGGCCTGAAGCAGCAGCTCGAGCGCTTCGCCCGCTACGGCGTCCCCCTGCTGATCACCGAAAACGGCCTCGCAACCGAGAACGAGGGGCTGCGCACGGAGTTCCTGCGCGCCCATCTTCGGGCGCTCGCCGAGGCGCTTGCGGCCGGCGTCCCGGTCGCCGGCTACTGCTACTGGTCGCTGATCGACAATTACGAATGGTCGCTCGGCACCGGCCCACGTTTCGGCCTGGCCGCCACGGACTACGCGACCCAGCGGCGATCGCCGCGCCCGGCAGCCGCCTATTTCGCCGAGGTCTGCCGACGGAATGCGCTCCCGGATGAGGCGGACGCCGCTCCTGACGGGACCGGAGCCTCGCCGCGCGTCGCGAGCAGCGGGGCATGAGCCGGCGCCGTCCGCTGGCATCTTGCCGACAGCGCGCGCCGCTCCGACGGCGCCTCCGAAGCCTCAAGCATTGCGCTCGGCTAATCCACGCGGATATACCGACGGACCATGGCAAGACATCGCTGTAGTTCGAGCGCCGAGCCAACTATGATGAGGCTTTCATGATGCTGCCGAGGCGATCTTCGCTCCCGGGTTGGGCCCGCCGTCTCGGCATTGCCCTGGCCGGGCTGCTGTTGCTCGGGATTACCGGCGAGGTGCTGCTGCGCCTGTACCCGAGCCTCGGCAATCCGCAGACCATCATGCAAATTCAGGGGCAAAAGAGCGCAGGGGTCTACGCTCCGGACCCGGAGCTCGGAGCCCGGCTGGCTCCGTCGCAGCGCGCCGTCGTCGACACCCTCGACTATA
>JBKPDM010000062.1:0-3641 GCA_046727895.1 Pseudomonadota bacterium
GTCCACGACCCATCCAGCACCAAGCGCCTCCATTTCCGTGCTCAGTTGCCCAGGGTGAACACGTTCGTTAGAAAGAACTTCGTGCACGAATCCGGCGTCACAGTACTGAAACGCTTCGCAACACGCGCTAGCATCAGCGTGTAGCCTTGTATGGGGAAAGAACGGCGTAAGGGTCCTGATTAGATCTGCCCGGTACAAGAGACTCGTTGGAGCTGCGAACAGCCAAATCCCTTCCAACAACAACAGGCGAGCCGCGGCACGACCTGACAGTACAGTTGTCGTGGGAGGTAATCCCTGCCATCTTATCTTGTCGTCGCTGCGCTGATAGGAGCCGATAATGCCTACCGTAGGATTGTCCTCGGCGAATTCTACCATCGTGCTTAAGCAGTTTGGAGCGATCCAATCGTCTGCAGACACGATTTTGCAGTACTTGCAATAGGGAGATAGTAAGGCAAAAGCCCGATTGTGATTCTCTTCACAGTTCACGAATAGGGTGTTCGTCCTGACCGTGATTCTCGCATCTCGCTTGGCATAGGACCATGCTATTTCACGCGTACTGTCTGTACTGCAGTTGTCGACAATGTCATACTCGAACGTCGTATAATCCTGGGCCAGCACACTCTCTATACACTCCGCCAGGTATTTCTCCCCATTGTAGACAGGTGTCAAAACGCCGACGCAGGGACGATCCACTGGAACCTCCATTTTGATGACCTGGATACGCTTGCTTCACCCGACTCGCCACCGGCTGTGCGCTCGGTGGTTATCGCCGCGCGCCGGGGCACCCGAACGCGCCGATGACGCAGTCCCCATGTGCTTCCAGCCGCATCGGCGGCAAGGTGATCCATGTGGTCCTCGACAACTACGGCAGCCACAAGCACCCCGAGGTCATGGCCTGGCTGGTGCGTCATCCGCCCTGGACCTTCCACTTCACGCCGACCTCAAACTAGTGGCTGAACGCGGTCGAGACCTTCTTCTCGGCGCTGACGCGGCGCCACCTTCTACTCGGCGCTGGCGCGCCGGCTCAAGCGCAGCAACTTCCACTCGATCGTCGACCTTCAGGCCGACATCCACCGCTACATCGCCGACCACAACCACGATCCCAAGCCCTTCATCTGGACGAAGATCCCGGCGCAGATCCTCGCCAAGCTAAATCCTCTGATCGGCACGACAGGTTCGACCGGCTGCTCCGAGGCTGCAACGCGCGAAGACTTATCGCCCAACCGCACGTCTTAAGACAAGGCCGGCAAAGGTGGTATCTCTGCTGGCGGAAGGCTCTGCCGACCACTCTTCAGTGGGAATGCGCCAGCCAATCCGGCGCAACCCTCGACCGCGGCATAGCGGAGACGGGTCCTTCAGCTCAGGGCGGCGAACATAGGATCTAATGCCATGCCGGCGCATCTGGCGGCGTTTGGCGTGGTGGTGTCGAAGGGAGGCCAGAACGGCAGGAAAGTCGTCCCGATGATGGTGGCGGGTGAAACGTTCGGCCTGCCGCCGCTGGCGGTCCCGGTTCTGCTCGCCACCTTCAGGTGCTCGACCAGGCGATACAGCGCCTCTGGCGACCGGCGCGGGCCTCGGCATCGAGCTTGTTGAGTAAGCGGTGTGCCACCCCCACCCGCACGAGGGCGACGTGATCGGCGCAGTGTGCGCCGAGACACAGGACCAGACAGAGTTTCGCTCGGCCCGACGAGATACGAGGCTCTCATAGGGCAGCGATAGACAGCCTGCTGCCCTGCTTGGCGGCATCGCGGACCCGCCAAGGCATCCTGCCCTGCTCGACCATCTCCTCGAGAATCTGCCGGTCCTTCAGATTGTCCATGCAGCGCCAGAAGCCCTCATGCTTGTACGCCATCAGCCGGTTGGCCGCAATGAGCCTCGAGAACGGCTCGAGCACCAGCTCTTCGCCATCGTTCATGTAATCGAAGATCTCGGGGCGGAGCACGAAGTAGCCGCCGTTGATCCACATGTCGGAGCGCTCCGACGAGCGGAACTCGCGCACGCGACCATCATCATCGATGTCCGCCAGATGGTAGGTCAGCGGTGGCCGGACCGCGAGGAAGCAGGCGAGCTTGTCGCTCTTCTTGAAGCGCTCGATCATGTCGTCGAGATTCACGTCCGTCAGGCCATCGCTGTAATTGGCCAGAAAGATCTCCTCGTCTTTCACGTGCTCTCTCACCGCCCACAGCCGCTCGCCGATGTTGCGCCAGATGCCGGTATCGATGAGCGTGATGCGCCAGTCCTCCTCGGGCTCGCTCAGCAGCTCGACATTGGCGCCGAACCCCGACACCACGCAATCGGCGTAAACCTGCGGCCGATAGCTCAAGAAGAATTCTTTGACGATATTGGCCTTGTAGCCCAGGGTGAGGATGAAATCGGTGTGTCCGTACTCGCTATAGTATTGCATCACATGCCAGAGAATAGGCTGATGGCCCACCGGGATCATCGGATTCGGAATGCTCTCGGAATACTCGCGGATGCGGGTGCCCAAGCCGCCGCAGAAGAGCGCGACCTTCATGATGGCAGCTCCTTCGGATCGATCACCGCGAGCTCCGGGATCGGAACGACGACCTTGCCGCCCCAGGCAGCCACATGGCGCATCTGGCGGATGATCTCGTCCTTGAGGTTCCAGGGCAGGATCAGGACATAGTCGGGCCTGGCGGCATCGATGGCGTCGACCGGCCGGATCGGGATGTGCATCCCCGGCGTGAACCGGCCGTGCTTGTAGGGATTGCGGTCGACGGTGAACTCGAGGAAATCGGTGCCGATGCCACAATAGTTCAGGAGCGTGTTGCCTTTTCCTGGGGCGCCGTAACCGCAGATGACCTTGCCCGCGTCCTTGACCGCGATCAGGAATGAGAGCAGCCGGCGTTTGGTGCGCTTCACCTGCTCGGCGAAGGACGCGTAGGTCGCGAGATCTGCAAAGCCGCTGCCTTGCTCGCGGGCGAGCAGGGCGGCGACGCGCCTCGAGGTCGGCCGCGCCGCGCCGAGGTGGGCAAGATACACCCGAAGCGAGCCCCCGTGTGTCGTGAGTTCCTCGACATCGATCAGGTTGAGGCTGTGCCGCGCGGCCAGACGTTCGATCGTGATCAGCGAGAAATAGGAAAAGTGCTCGTGATAGATCGTATCGAACTGATTCTCCGCCATCAGCCGCTCGAGATGCGGGAACTCCAGCGTGATGACGCCTTCGGGCGCCAAAAGGCGCGCCATTCCGGCGACGAAGTCATTGAGATCAGGCACCTGGGCGAGGACATTGTTGCCGATGATCAGATCCGCGCGCTTGCCTTCGGCGATGAGCGCCTCCGCAAGTTCGACGCCGAAAAAGTCGACGCGGGTCGGGATGCCCTTGTTGATCGCGACCTTGGCAACATTGGCGGCCGGCTCGATGCCGAGCACGGGGATGCCTTGCGGCAGGAAATGCTGCAAAAGATAGCCGTCGTTGCTCGCCAGCTCGACCACCAGGCTGTCCGCTCCGAGGTCGAGCCGCTTTGCGATCATCTCGCAGTAGGCCTTGGCGTGGGCAATCCAGGTCGTCGAGTAGGAGGAGAAGTAGGCATATTCCCGGAAAATGTGCTCCGGGCTCACGTACTCTCCGAGCTGGACGAGAAAGCAGGTCCCGCACACGAGGACACGGAGCGGAAAGT
>JBKPDM010000063.1:0-5913 GCA_046727895.1 Pseudomonadota bacterium
CGGCACATAGGCGGTCTTGACGTCCATCTCGGCGTTCCGGTCGGGAATCGGGAGGTGCAGGACCCGCGGCATGGCGACACCGCCCCGGCCGAGCGCGGCGAAGCCCTCCTCAACCGCCGTCATGGCGGCGCGCGTGAGCCCGACCGTGCGCCGGAGCTCAGCCTCGCTCAGAACCAGGATGCTCATGGGGCTCCGCGCCAGCTGCCCGCGCGCACCAGCTCGTCCGTCACCCGGTCGACCGCTTGGCGGCTGATCTCGACCACCCGGTCGATCTCGGCGCGGGAGATGATCAGCGGCGGCGCGAAGCCGAGAATGTCGCCATGCGGCATGGGGCGCGCGATCAGCCCCAGATCGAGCGCCGCCGCGGCGATCCGGGCGCCGACCTTGAGCGCGGGATCGAAGCGCCGCCGTTCGGTCCTGTCCGCCAGGAACTCGAGTGCCGCCATCAGACCGACGCCGCGCACCTCGCCGACCAGCGGATGGTCGCCGAACTCGGCGCGCAGGCGCTCCTGAAAATAGCCGCCCGTGGTCGCGGCATTACCGGGCAGGTCCTCCGCCTCGACGATGTCGAGCACCGCCATGGCCGCAGCCGCGCCGAGCGGATGGCCGGAATAGGTGTAGCCATGGCTGAACGCGCCGAGCCGCTCGGTCGCCTGCTCCATGACGCGGTAGACCTTGTCGCCGACGATGCAGGCGGAGAGCGGCACGTAGGCGCTGGTCAACCCCTTGGCGAGAGTGACCAGGTCCGGCTCGAGCCCGTAGGTCTCCGAGCCGAACATCCGCCCGGTGCGGCCGAAGCCGGTCACCACCTCATCGGCGATCAGAAGCACGTCGTAGCGGCGCAGGACCTCCTGGATCGCCGGCCAGTAGCCCGCGGGCGGCGGGATGATGCCTCCGGTGCCGAGCACCGGCTCGGCGATGAAGGCCGCCACCGTGTCCGGCCCTTCGGCCACGATCAGCTCCTCCAGCTCGCGCGCCCGGCGCTTCGAGAACTCGACCTCGCTCTCGCCGGGCTCGGAGCCGAGGAAATGATGGGGCACGCCGGTGTGACGGATCGGGCCGAACGGCAGGTCGAACTCGGCGTGGTAGAACGCCAGGCCGGTCAGCCCGCCGGACATCACCGTGCAGCCGTGATAGCCGCGCTCGCGGCTGATGATCTTTTTCTTGCGCGGACGGCCGAGCAGGTTGTTGTAGTACCAGACGAGCTTGATCTGGGTCTCGTTGGCATCTGAGCCGGAGAGGCCATAGAAGACCTTGCTCGGCGTGCCCGGCGCCATGCGCACCAGACGATCCGACAGGCGGGCCAGCGCCTCGGTCGAGTGCGCGGCATAGGCATGGTAGTAGGCGAGCTTCTTGGCCTGCGCATAGACCGCATCGGCCACCTCGCGGCGCCCATAGCCGATGTTGACGCAATAGAGCCCGGCGAAGGCGTCGATGAACTCGCGCCCCTTGCGGTCGACGATCCGCACGCCGCTGCCGCCCTCGATCAGGTGCGGATCGCCGAGGTCGCCGTGGGCGAACGTCTTGAGCGCCGTGAAGGGGTGCAGGACCGAGTGCCGGTCCATGTCCTCGAGCGAGACGTTGCGGGCGGGTTCCATGAAGTTCTCCTACGGCGCCGCTGTCCTCTCAACGGCGATCACGGCCAGGCAGTCGCCCCGCTTGATCAGCCCGGGGAAGTGGCGGGCGTAGAGCATGCCGGCGCAGGGCGCGGCGTAGCGATGGGGCTCCTTCGCCTGTTCCTCGAAGAAATGCACCTGACCGAGCGGCGCGCCCTTTTCGACCCGGGCGCCGAGCTCGACCAGCGACTCGAACATGCCGGCCGTCCGGCAGACGACGAAGCCCTCGGCCGGCGTCTGCATGAGGCGGCTCGGCCGATCGGGTGCCTCGGGCGCACCGTCGATGACGCCGAAATGGCGGAGCAGATTCCGGACGCCGCGCTCGGCGATTGCCACGCGCGCGGGCGTCGTGCTGCCGCCACCGCCGAGCTCGGTGGTCACGAACAGCTTGCCGAGGGACTCGACGGCCACATCGAGCATGCCTTCGCTGTCCAGCTCCCGGATCGCCAGCGCGAGCGGAGCACCGAAAGCGAGGCCGGCCTCCACCGTGCGCTGCATCAGCAGGGGATCATCGAGTTCATGCAGGATGACGCTCGGCACGAAATCGAGGGTCTTGCCGCCCGAGTGCAGATCCACGACCACGTCGGCCCGGGCGACCAGCTGATGGTAGACGAAATGCGCGATCATGAGCGTGGGCGAGCCGCCGCGGGCGCCGGGAAAGACGCGGTTCATGTTACCGCCGTCGATCGGCGAGATGCGCTTTGCCGCGAGCACCGCCGGATGGTTCATGGTCGGCAGGATCGTGACCACGCCGCGGACCGCCTCGGCCTCGAGCGCCGCGGCGAGCTTCATGAGCGCGATCGGACCCTCGTATTCGTCGCCGTGATTGCCGCCGAGCAGGAGCAGCCGCGGCCCCTGCCCGTTGCGCACGACGGTGATCGGCATCTGGATCGAGCCCCAGGCGGAATCGTCCCGCGACCAGGGCACGGTGAGGTAGCCCCGATGCTTGCCGGGCGCATCGAGATCGAAGCTCGCCGTGATCCGGGAGCCTTCCATCAGCCGGAGCTCCCGTCGCCGACCACGCTGAGGAATTTCTGCATGTCGACATTGCGACCGGAGATGATCAGGGCG
Source organism: Pseudomonadota bacterium (assembly GCA_046727895.1). Taxonomy (GTDB): domain Bacteria; phylum Pseudomonadota; class Alphaproteobacteria; order Geminicoccales; family Geminicoccaceae; genus DATAOG01. The sequence goes on from JBKPDM010000063.1 coordinate 2,688, forward strand.
ACCCTGAGGCCCTGGAGCGCGACCCGCTCGTGCAGCAACGCTGAGACGCCGACCGCAGCGGCACCTTCGGCGACCAGCCGCTCCTCGAAGAACACATGGCGCATCCCGTCGGCGATCTCCGCCTCGCTCACGAGCAGGCTGTCGTCGACGTAGCGGCGGCAGAGCTCGAAAGTTCGCCGGTTGCCCCGCCCGATGCCGCCGCCCAGAGAATCCGCCAGGCTATCGACCTCCTCGACCTGGACCGGATGGCCGGCCTTCAGGCTCTCGTGCATGGCCGCGCCCCGCTCCATGGTGATGCCGATCGTGCGGATCGTGGGGCTCGCGGCCTTGAGGACGAGTGCCACGCCACCGAGCAGACCGCCGCCGGAAAGCGGCACCAGGACGGCATCGAGATCGGGCAGGTCCTCGAGCAGCTCGAGGCCTATCGTGCCCTGCCCGGCGATCACGAAGGGGTCGTCGAACGGCGAGACCGGGACCATGCCCTGCTCGGCCGCCAGCCGGTCGGCCACCAGCTCGGCCTCGTCCTGACTGCGGCCGCAGATCCGGACCTCGGCGCCGAGCGCCTCGATCGCCGCCACCTTGTTGCGCGGCACCAGCTCCGACATGCAGACCGTGGCGCGGATGCCGAGGCTCCGGCCTGCGAACGCGACCGCCCGGCCGTGGTTGCCCGTGGACACCGTGACGACACCGCGGGCGCGTTCTTCCGGGTCGAGCGCCATCAGCTTGTTGGTCGCGCCGCGCAGCTTGAAGGCGCCGGTCTTCTGCAGACTCTCGAGCTTGAGGAAGACCTCGGCGCCGGTCCGCCGCGACAGGCTGTCGGAGCGCAGGAGCGGCGTGCGGCGGACCCGACCCTCGATCCGGGTGCGGGCGCGGTAGACGTCGCGCAAGGAAAGCTCGGCGTTCGCGGATGGGTCTGGTCTCATTGGACGGGCATCCTGCGTGGCGCCTTGGTCAGCACCTCGGGGCCATCCGCGCCGAGCCGCACGGTATCGGAGATGAAATAGTCGCCGCGGCCCGTCCCCATCAGCCAGGAGATGATATGAAACGTCATGCCTACGCGGATCAGGAGATCGCTGTCGTGGCGCAGCCCGCTCACCCGGTTGCCGCCGGTCCAGCTCGGCGGGAAGCCGATGCCGACCAGATAGCCGCAATGGTGCCGGCGGTAGTGGGCGAGGCCCGCCCGATCGACCACGCTCTGCCAGGCGGCGTAGACCTCGCGGGCCAGGGCGCCGGGGCGGAGCGCGGTCAGCACCGCATCGAAGGCATCCAGGCAGAGCCTGGCGATGCTTTCGCTCGCGGCAGGTGCCCCGCCGACGTGCACCAGCCGGCCGAGCGGCGCGTGGTAGCGCCTGATGCAGCCGGAGAGCTCGAGAAACACGGCATCACCCTCGCCGAAGGTTCCCTCGCCCCAGCTCGTGTGTTCCTCACCGAGACGCGAGCCCGGGCGGATGAACGGCCCGAAGCCGGGGAAGGTGCCGCCGGCTTCGATCATGGCGCGCTGGCATTCTGCAGCAACGTGGCGTTCGCTGGCGCCCGGCCGGATGGCGTCGATAGCCGCCCGCATGGCCGCGTCCGAGACCCCGGCCGCGGCGCGCATGCAGCGCTGCTCGGCCGGGCTCTTCACTGCCTGAGCTGGTCCACGAGGCCGGAGACGTCGAGCCAGATCGCCTCGGGCAGGCTCGCGCAGACCTTCTCGGCGAGCCCGCAGGGCAGGCCCGAGGACCATTTCTCGATGCCGATCCGAGGCCTCCGCCGCGCCTGCTGGCGCAGCCAGCGGACGGTCACGTCGGCCGCGGTCTCGTTGTCCTCGTGGCCTTCGAACCGGGCGTTCCGGACCTGGTTGGCAACCGTGATCTGCTCCATCGCGCGCGTAATCAGGACCACCTCGCCGTCCTCTGGCACGATCAGCATGTGCGGCGCGAAGTAGCCCCAGTGGTCGAGCCCTGTCAGGTAGTAGATGTTCTCGGGGGTCGACAGCAGGCAGAGGTCCAGCTCGCGCCCGGGCATGACGGTGCGCACCGCGGCGAGGCGGTCCTCGTATTCCTGCTCGGTGACCAGGAGATCAGCCGGCATGGCCATGTGCCGGGCGGGAAGCATGGTCGGGCTCCGCGAGCGCCCCGGAGTAGGTGGGGCTCGGGGGAACCGGCAGTGCGCTCGCGAGCGCGGTCGCGCCGCGCGCCTTGGTCATGCGATGAAAGCTCATCGCGATGTGGTTGCGGCGGATGAAGCCGACTGCCCGCGCGTCATCGCGCTCCATCGCCGCGAGGATGTCGACGACCTCGCTGCGGAAGATCCGCACCTCTTCGCCGAGGTCCATGACCGGCACGCTCTGCAGGAACAACCGCGCGGTCTGATAGTAGAGCCGCTCGGAAACGTCGCGGAGCGCAGCATTGCCGATCATCCGGAGCAATTCCTGGTGAAACGCCATGTTGATCCGGCTGTACTCGCCCCCGTCGGGCTGCGCGGCGAGCCGGTCGAGGCGGCGGAGCAGCGCGCGGACGCGCTCGAGATCGGCCGCGTCCCGCGGCAGCGGGTCGAGCTCGCCGATCAGCTCGGCAAGGCGCATGCGCAGCTGGTAGATCTGGCGCAGCGTCTCGAGGTCCGGATTGGTGACGACGGTGCCGTGGCCGTGCCGGCTCTCGACCAGACCTTCGGACTCGAGGCGGGCGAGCACCCGGCGGATCGGCGTGCGCGAGACGCCGAGCTCGCGCGCCAGCTGCTCCTCGGCGAGCCGCGCCGCCGGCGGGTAGGCGAGCAGACAGATGCGCTCGCGCAGCGCGCCATGCATCGCCTCGAACCGGCTGCGCGCCCTGCTCATCGGGTCTCGAGCACCGCAGACAGGAACTGCCGCGTCCGCTCGTTCTGAGCGTTGCCGAAGATCTGTGCCGGCGGGCCCTGCTCGGCGATCCTGCCGCCGTAGAAGAAGCAGATCCGATCCGCGAACTCCTTGGCGAAGCCCATCTCGTGGGTGACCATCAGCATGGTCAGGTTGTGCTCGTCGCCGAGGCAGCGGATGACGTTCAGGACCTCGCCGACCAGCTCCGGGTCGAGGGCCGAGGTCACCTCGTCGAACAGCATCACCTTGGGGCGCATGGCGAGAGCCCGGGCGATTGCGACCCGCTGCTGCTGGCCACCCGAGAGCTGGGCCGGATAGTGGGCCTGCTTGTCGCCAAGGCCGACCATGCCCAGGAGCTCGCTCGCCCGCGCCGTGGCCTCGGCCTTGGAC
>JBKPDM010000064.1:0-7746 GCA_046727895.1 Pseudomonadota bacterium
GCGTCAGATCGTCCGCGGCATAGATCGCGGCTTCGGCGGTCCGATCGCCGGTGTCCTTGGAGGTCGGGCAGAGCGCATCCAGCACCCGATCCCTGAGGTCCGCGAGATCGGCCGCGCGCGCCCGAAACACTTCGTCCTCGCCCGCCCGGTACTCGGCCATCTCCCGCTCGAGGACCTTCGACCAGGCTTCGTCGGCCGGCTGGCCGGCCGCAACCGCGGCGAGGATCGGCTCGATCAGATCCTCGTCCTCGAGCAGCGCGGTCTGGAACTCGAGGATGTCGCGGGCCAGCTCGTCGGCGCCGGCGGCAAGCGCCTGCAGCTCTGCTCCCGCGGTCTCGATCGCCGCCCGCAACGCCGCCTGCTGCTCCTCCGGGCCGCCGCTCACGCGGCCACGCGGCCGCCGGGCGCCGTGCAGCACGATCCGCCCGATCGCGAGCCCCTGCGCCGCCGCCAGACCCTGGCAGACGGTCTCGCCCCGCGCCTCACTCATCGAAGTTGCGCTCGACCAGTCCCACGAGGGCGCTGATGGCCGCTTCGGCATCCGGCCCCCCGGCTTCGAACGACAGGGCCTCGCCGAAGCGCGCCTTCAGCTTCATGACCCGGTTCGGCGACTTGGCGTTGACCCACTCGCCGTCTGCGCCCGCCCGCACGAGGACCGCGGCCTCGAACTGCTTGGCGAGCTTGGTGAGCTTGACCGCCGGGCGCGCGTGCAGGCCGGTCGGATCACGAACGACCGCTGCGCCACGGATGGCTTCATTCGGTCGGGCAATGGCGTCAGCTCGATCCATCGGAGCCCCTCATGGCGAAAGCTCTTCGGCGGTCGCGCGCACCCGATCGAGCGGGCTGCCGCCCGCAGCCTCGGTCGCGGCCATTACGGCGCCCTCGACGATCGGCGCGTTGCAGATCGCGACCCGCTCCTGCCAGTCTTCGGGCAGCAGCTCGATCGCCATCTCGCTGTTGGTCTCGGCACCGCCGAGATCGACCAGCATGGCCACGCCCGCCGGGCTGTAGACCTGCTCGATCGCGGCCTTGATCCGGGCCACGTCGGTGCCGAGACCGCCCTCGGGATTGCCGCCGCAATGGGCGACCCGGACCTCCTCACCGACCATCTCGCGCACCATGTCGGCCGCGCCCGCGGCGACCTTGGGCGAGTGCGAGACGATCACGATCGCGACCCGATCCGCCATGGCGCTACGAGGCCCCCGCCAGCACGTCGCAGACCGCGCCGATCAGGAGCGCGCTCGACTGCGCGCCGGGATCGAGATGGCCGATCGAACGCGCGCCCAGATAAGAGGCGCGGCCCGTCGTGGCCTGCATCGGCCTGGTCGCGGCGAGGCCCTCCTCGGCGGCGGCCCGTACCCGCTCGAGCAGCTCTCCAGGCGCCAGCCCGTCGGCGCTGCCCGCCTCGAGCGCCCGCAGCGCCGGTACCAGGACATCGAGCATGGTCTTCTGCCCGACGTCCGAGCGGCCCCGCTTCTTGACCGCCTCGATCCCCTCGGCGAACAGGCCCGCCACGCCCGCGCCGTCGCCTGGCAGCTCGGCCGCGGCTTTGCCCATGGCCATGAGCAGACTGCCGTAGAGCGGGCCGGACGCGCCCCCGACCTTCATCACCAGAGCCATGCCCGCCTTCTGCAGAGCCTGGCCGAGCGGCAGGGCGGCGAGCTCGTCGCGCGCCGCCGCGATCGCATCGAAGCCGCGGCGCATGTTGACGCCGTGATCGCCGTCGCCGATCGCCTGGTCGAGCACGGTCAGCTGATCGGCGTGCGCGCGAATCACCGCGACGCTCGCGTCCAAGAGGCGACCGACCAGCTCAGGAGCCATAGGCTCGCTCCTTCGGGGGCTCGGCGCGGCGTGAGACCGAATGGTCGATCAGGGCCCCCGCCCCATCGAAGAACAGGACGGCGCCCGCTCGGGCCTTCGCCGTGGTCCGATCACCGGGGTGTAGCTCCATGCCCGGATCGAGCAGCGTGTGGATCTCGCCGCCCGGTACGGTCAGGACCGCGATCGTCTCGGCGCCGAGATGCTCGACCGCGCGCACCTCGGCCGCCTCGCCACCCTGGCCGACGATCACGTCCTCGGGTCGGATACCGAAGGTCGCCGTCCGATCGGGCCCGTCGCGAACCCCGAGCGCGCCCCGCGGCAGGAGATTGATCTGGGGCGAGCCGAGCCGTTTGGCAACGTACACATTGGCCGGCGTTTCGTAGACCGCGCGCGGCGTGCCGAGCTGGACCAGCGCGCCTTCGGCCAGGACGCCGATCCGATCGGCGAGCGTCATCGCCTCGATCTGGTCGTGGGTGACGTAGAGGATCGTGGCGCCGAGATCGAGCTGGATGCGCTTCAACTCGACCCGCAGGTCCTCGCGCAGCTTGGCGTCGAGCGAGGAGAGCGGCTCGTCCATCAGAAAGATTGCGGGCTGGCGGACCAGCGCCCGGCCGATCGCGACCCGTTGCATCTCGCCGCCCGAGAGCTGGGTCGCGCGGTTGGCGAGCTTGCCCTCGATCCGGAGCAGCGCGGCAATCTCCTCGATCCGCGTCCGGATCTGCTCCTCCGACCAGCCGCGGCCCGGCGCGCGCAGCGGAAAGGCGAGGTTCTCGAACGCCGTGTAATGTGGATAGAGTGAGTATTGCTGAAACACGAAGGCGACGTCGCGGCTCGCAGGCGACAGTCGGGTGGCATCGCGACCGTCGATCGTGATCCGGCCTTCGTCCGGCGCCTCGAGCCCCGCGATCAGGCGCAGCGTGGTCGTCTTGCCGGCGCCGGTCGGCCCGAGCAGGACGACCAGCTCGCCGTCCTTCACGCCGAGGTCGAGGTTGCGGACCGCGGTCGTCCGCCCGAAGCGCTTGGTGACGCCGCTGAGCTGGACGTCAGCCACTGCCGGCTCCACGCGAAGGCGCGCTCTCGAGCGCCCGCTCGGTGCGCCCGTCGAACAGCACGAGCGCCTCGGTCCTGAAGTCGAGGCCCACGGTCTCGCCAAACCCGGCGCGCACGGTGTTCGGCGCCCGCACCTTGAGCCGCCCGGCGGAGGTGTCGACCGTGATCAGCTGCCGGGCGCCCATGTACTCGACGCCGTAGACGCGCCCGCGCAGAACGCCGGCATCGCCAATCTCGATGTGCTCGGGGCGAACCCCGAGGATTGCCTCCTCGTGCTCGAGCCCCTGGCGCAGCTCGGGGATCGGGACGTCGGCGCCGTTGACCCGCACGGCACGCACGCCGGGCGCAAGGCGCCCCCTGGCCGGCAGCAGGTTCATCGCCGGGCTGCCGATGAAGCTCGCGACGAAGGTCGTCGCCGGGCGGCCGTACACTTCGGAGGGCCGGCCCACCTGGAGCACGTCGCCATGGTTCATCACCGCGATCACGTCGCCCATGGCCATCGCCTCGACCTGATCATGGGTGACGTAGACCGTGGTGGCCGCGATGCGGTCGTGCAGGAGCCGGAGCTCCTCGCTCATCAGCTCGCGGAATTCGGCGTCGAGCGAGCCGAGCGGCTCGTCCATCAAGAACGCCTTGGGCCGGCGGATGATCGCCCGGCCGAGCGCCACGCGCTGCCGATCGCCCCCGGAGAGGCCGCCGACCGGGGCGGCCAGCACCTGCTCGATGCGCAGCAGCTTCGCGACTTCCTCGACCCGGCGCCGGATCTCGGCCCGCGTCACGCCCTGGGCTTTGAGCGGAAAGGCCAGGTTCTGGCGCACGTTCATGTGCGGATAGAGCGCGTAGAGCTGAAACACGAAGGCGATGTCGCGCCTCGCGGCGCGCTCGAAGGTGACGTCCTCGCCATCGAGCAGGATCTGGCCCGCGGTTGGAATCTCGAGCCCCGCGATCATGCGCAGCGTCGTCGTCTTGCCGCAGCCCGACGGGCCGAGCAGAACGAAGAAGGCGCCGTCCTCGATCACCAGGCTCGAGTTGCGCACGGCGTTGAAGTCGCCGAAACGCTTTTGGACATTGGCGAGGCGGATCTCGGCCATCACGCCTCCGGAAAGTGGCTCACGATGACGAAGCCGACCGTGCCGATCAGGATCGCCGTGAACGAATAGCCAAAGAGCATGAGCGAGAACGGCTGCATCAGCATGACGACGCCGAGCGCGATCAGCGCCATCGCGGCGTTCTCCCAGGGGTCGCGGCGAAACCAGCGCCGCAGATGCCGGGAGGGCTGGGCGGCGCTCATCGGCGCACCGCACCGAAGGTGATGCCGCGCAGCAGGTGCCGGCGCAGCAGCACGGTGAAGATCACCACCGGCAGGAGGAACAGCGTGGTCCCGGCCGCGACCGCCGGCCAGTCGAGGCCGCCCTCGCCAATGATGATCGGAATGAAGGGCGGTGCGGTCTGCGCCTGGCCGCTGGTCAGCAGCAGCGCGAAGGCATACTCGTTCCAGCTGAAGATCAGGCAGAAGATCGCGGTCGCGGCGATGCCGGTGGTCGCCTGCGGCAGGACCACCTTGCAGAACGCCTGGAAGCGCGTGTAGCCGTCGACCATGGCGGCGTCCTCGTACTCGCGCGGGATCGCGTCCATGAAGCTCTTCAGGAGCCAGACCGAGAGGCTCATGTTGACCGCGGTGTAGAGGAGGATCATGCCGAGGTGCGTATCGGTCAGACCGAGCGCCCGATACATCAGAAAGATCGGGATCGCGACCGCGACCGGCGGCATCATCCGGGTCGAGAGGATGAAGAACAGCAGGTCGTCCCGGATCGGCACCCGGAAGCGCGAGAACGCATAGGCGGCGAGCGTGCCGAGGAAGACCGCGAGAAAGGTCGAGCCGAAGCCGATCAGCAGCGAGTTGAGGTAGCGCCCGGCGAAGCGCGAGGGCCCCGTGATCACCATGTTGCGCGAGCGCACCAGCTCGTCGTACCAGGTCGTGGGCGGCGGCAGGCTCGCCATGTACTCCGGCGTCTGGCGGGTGCGGTTGGTGAACAGGTTGACGTAGCCCTCGAGCGACGGCTCGAAGATCACCTTGGGCGGATAGGCGATGGCCTCGGATGGCGTCTTGAAGCCGGTCAGGAAGATCCAGACCATCGGGATCAAGGTGATCACCGCATAGGCGATCACGAGGACCGCGGCGATCCAACGGCTGCGCGGCGACGGCTCGATGATCGAGCGCGCGCTGTCGGCGGCTGCGGCGCTCATCGCTCTGCCACCCGGTTGAGCACCTTGACGTAGATGTTGGCGGCGCCGAACACGGTCACGAACAGGATCACCGCGAAGGCCGAGGAGTAGCCGGTGCGCCACTTCTCGAACGCCTCGCGCTTCAGGTTGATCGAGGCGAGCTCGGTGGTCGACCCCGGCCCGCCCGCGGTCAGCTCGACCACCATGTCGAACATCTTGAAGTTCTCGATCGCCCGGAACAGCACGGCCAGCATCAGGAACGGCAGCACCAGCGGCAGCGTGATGCTCCAGAACTGGCGCCACTGCGAGGCGCGGTCGACCTCCGCCGCCTCGTAGATGTAGTCGGGAATCGAGCGCAGCCCGGCGAGACAGATCAGCATGACATACGGCGTCCACATCCAGGTATCGACCATCACGATCGCCCAGGGCGCCAGATTGACGTCGCCGATCATGGTGAAATTGCCGGCGCCGATGAAGAAGTTGACGATGTAGTTGAAGATGCCGGCCTGCGGCTCGAACAGGTAACGCCAGAACACGCCGACCACCGCCGGCGAGAGCATCATCGGCAACAGGATCAGCGTGGTCCAGAAGCCGTGGCTCTTGAACTGACGATTGATCAGAATAGCGAGGCCGAGGCCGAGCGTCACCTGGAAGAACATCGACCAGCAGACGAAGTGGGCCGTGACCTGCAGATAGCCCCAGATGTCCGCGCTTTGCAGAATTCGCTCGTAATTCCTGAGACCTATCCACTTGATCTCCCGCCCCGGCTGATTGGCTCGGTAGTCGGTGAAGCTGAGATAGATCGTCCAGAGTAGAGGAAAGATGTTGATCGACAGAAGAAGCAGGATGGTCGGCGCGATGAACCACCAGGCGATCAGGCGGTCGGAGAGCCCCTTGACCGGCCGGACGATGGCGCCGGCGCTCGGCGCGCCGAGCCGGCCGGTGATCGATGCCGCAGCTGAGGTTTCGGTCATGGCGGTTGTGCCAGGCTTGGCCCCTTCGGTGGCCAGCCGGGTCCGAGCCCGGCTGGCCACGTCATCCGACATCGGAACGACTAGAGCTTACCGTCGTCCTCGAAGACCACGGTCCAGTCCTGGACCAGCTTGTCGAGAGCTTCCTGGGCCGTGCCTTGATCGGCGACCACATAGTCGTGAACGCGCTTTTGCATCGCCTGCAGAAGCTCGGCATAGGTTGGCTCCTGCCAGAAGTCCTTGACGTTACTCATCGCCTTCAGGAAGTCCGCGGCGAACGGCGCGCTGTTCGGGAAGTTCGGGTCCTCGAGCACCGCTTTGCTACAGGAGTAGCCGCCGAGCGCCCACCACTTCTTCTGCACCTCGGGCTGTGCGAACCACTTGATGTACTCGAGTGCCAGGTCCTTCTTGTCGGAGTAGGACACGACCGACATGCCCTGGCCGCCGAGCACCGAGGCCGCGACCTTCTCCGGTGGATTGACGAAAAAGCCGGACTTGTCGCCGCCGACGTCGGCGTCCTTGAGAATGCCGGGCATGAACGCGAACCAGTTCATCTGCATCGCGACCTGGCCCGACTTGTACGCGTCGAGGTTCTCGGTCATGTAGGCGTTGGTGTGCCCGGGGGGCGTGCAGCACTTAAACAGCTCCTTGTAGAACTCGAGCGCCGCGACCGCGTCCGGGCCGTTGACGAAGCCCTCCATGTGATAGGGATTCTTGGGGTCCTCATACTGGAAGCCCCAGGAATAGAGCGCCGAGGTCACCCCCATGGTGATGCCCTCGGAGCCGCGCTCGGTGTAGATCGCGACGCCGTAGACGGTCTTGCCGTCGATCTGGCGCCCCTGGAAGAACTTGGCGATGTCCATGAGCTCGTCCCAGTTCTTGGGCACGCCGAGCTCGCGCCCGTACTCGGCCTTGAACGCCTCCCGGATCTCCGGGCGCGAGAACCAGTCCTTGCGGTAGATCCAGGCGAGGGCGTCGCCCATCGCCGGCAGCGCCCAGTAGTTGGGCGTGCCCTTCGGCCAGGTCGAATAGGCGTAGACCGTGGCCGGCAGAAAGTCGTCCATCGAGATGCCGTTGGCATCGAAAAAGTCGTTCAGCTTGACGTAGTGGCCGTAGGTGGCGCCGCCGCCGATCCACTGGCTGTCGCCAATCATCACGTCACAGAGCTTGCCGCCGGAGTTGAGCTCGTTGATGAAGCGGTCGGCAAAGTTGGGCCACGGCACGAACTCGAACTTCATCTGGATGCCGGTCTGCGCCGTAAAGTCCTTGGACAGCTCGGCCAGCGCGTTGGCCGGGTCCCAGGCGGCCCAGCAGAGCGTGATCTGCTTCTCCTGCGCTTGCGCCGCGTGCGTCACCAGCGCGAGCGCCGAGGCCGCGATGACGGGTGCGAATTTCGAGCGAATCATCTGTTGGTACTCCCCGTTTGCCCCCATTGCCGCCTGCCGCGGAACCGACCGCGGAGGGCCGGCGTCGTGAGTTTAGTAACTCACCTTTGCACTAAACTAAACTCGGGTCAAGAGCTAAACTCACACCGCGCAAACCTGCCTGTGAGGCAGCGTTTCGGGGGCCGGGATCGCGCGCGACCGCGGCTAATTGTACTGTTGACCTGGAGCTGCCCACGCCGCGGCCCGCACCACGCCGGGGAGAACCCATGCTCGAGACGATCGTGACGCCAGTC
>JBKPDM010000065.1:0-3658 GCA_046727895.1 Pseudomonadota bacterium
GCCGCCTCGGCCGCGCGTGCACGCCACGGCACGGTCGCCACGCCGCCAATCGCGATGCGCGCCGCCCGCACCGTGCCGCCGTCCATCTCCAGGCCGACCGCTGCCGATGCGGTCGCGAAGGCGTACGATTCGCGGTCGCGCACCTTGAGGTAGCAGGACCGGCGGCCGGCCGCGGTCGCCGGCACGCTGATCGCCGTGATCAGCTCGTCCGCCTCGAGCGTCGTCTCGAGGTGCGGCGTGTCGCCCGGCAGGCGGTGGAGCTTTTCGACGGGCATCGTCCGCTCGCCGCGCGCCGAGCGAAGGTGCAGGACGGCATCGAAGGCGACCAGCGCGACCGCCCAGTCCGAGGGGTGGGTGGCGACGCAGTGCTCCGAGCCGCCGAGGACGGCGTGCATCCGGTTGACGCCCTCCTGCGCCGCACAGCCCGAGCCGGACGCACGACGGTTGCAGGCAAAGGACGGGTCGCGGAAATAATAGCAGCGGCTGCGCTGCAGCAGGTTGCCAGCGAGGGTCGCCGCGTTCCTGAGCTGCGGCGACGCCGCCCGCCACAGTGATTCGGACAATGCCGGGTAGTCGGCCTCGAGAACCGGGTCGCGCGCGACGTCCGCCATGCGCGCCAGCGCCCCGAAGCGGAGCGGGTCACCCGAGGTGTCGAAACCGGCGAGCTCCGCGATGCCCGTGATGTCCACCAGGGTCGCGGGGGTCATCACCTCGAGCTTCATCAGATCGACCACGGTGGTGCCGCCGGCCAGGACCATGGCGTCCCCGTCCAGGCTCGCGAGCGCATCGGCGACATCGGCGGCGCGGTAATAGGCGAAGGGGCGCACGGCTCAGCCTCCTCCCTGGCGCGCGGCCACGTCGCGGACCGCGGCGACGATGTTCGGATAGGCGCCGCAGCGGCAGAGATTGCCGCTCATGTACTCGCGCACCATCGCGTCGGAGCCGGCGTGGCCCTCCTCGATACAGGCCACCGCCGACATGATCTGGCCGGGCGTGCAGTAGCCGCACTGGAAGGCGTCATGGTCGATGAACGCCTGCTGCATCGGATGCAAAGCCTCTCCGGAGGCCGCGATCCCCTCGATCGTCGTGATCGACCGGCCATCGGCCATCACCGCGAGCATCAGGCAGCTGTTCACCCGGCGGCCATCGAGATGGATCGTGCACGCCCCGCAGGCGCCGTGGTCGCAGCCGAGTTTGGTGCCCGTCAGCCCGAGATGCTCACGCAGCGCGGCCAGCAGCGTCGTGCGTGGATCGAGCATGAGCCGGTGCGCATGGCCATTCACCCGAAGCGCCACCGCCACCGCGGTGCGGGGCTCGCCGTTCAAGTCGGTCACCGTCCCTCTCCCTCGCAGCCTGTTGACCGCGGCCAGCTGATTAATGTGGTGAATCTAGCCCGAAGACTGCTTTCATCCAGCTTCGGGTTGGCTGCTTGACCGGTGCCGGCGCCAGATCAGGACGCCGCTGTTCTTTCGAACAGGGTGCCGAACCCGGGCCGGGAATCGGTCGCGTCGGCTGAGCGACCCCGTTTCTGTCTGACTCCGTTTCTATCTGGCCGCTTGCAGCTCGATGCCCAAAGGCAGCTCAGAGCCCCTCGGTGAGCAGATGTATGGCGGGGACAACCGGGACATGTCTCCCGTGCACCAGGAGAAGATGCGCGAGCAAAGGTAATATATCAGGGAGCAGGCCCCAAGGTCAGCACTTTCCGGACCAGATCGGCGAGGTTACTGGCGCCCATGCGTTCCATTACCCAAGCGCGATAGTTCTCGACTGTTCTTGGACTGATCCCCAACTGCCGTGCGATCTGTTTGTTCGACAGGCCCTCTGCAACCAGGTGCATGACCTCCCTTTGGCGTGGCGACAACTCGGCGACACGCGCCGCGAGCTCAGACCTCTTGGCCGCTTCGGAGCGCAGCTCGCGCTCGGTGGCCATTGTCTTGGCAATGCTTTCGACCAGCCGCTCGTCGTCGAAGGGTTTCTCGATGAAGTCCGAAGCGCCGTCTTTGATGGCCGTGACCGCCATCGCGATGTCGCCGTGACCGGTGATCAATATGACCGGCACGCCCATGCCCAGCCGCTTCAGCTCACGCTGCAGGTCAAGACCCGACAGGCCGGGCATGCGCACATCGGTGACGACGCAGGCGGGCACGTCGACGGGTAATGCGGCAAGGAACGCTTCGGCCGAGCGGAAGCAGCGCACGGCGATGCCACGCCTCTCCAGCAGCAATTGCAGCGAGTGCAGGACGGCCTCGTCGTCTTCGATCAAGGCCACCGTCATGTCACCCCGCTCCCTGCCGAGTCGTACCGCTTTTCAGCGTGAAGGTGATGGTGGCGCCGCTGGAGCTGCTCTCGATGGACAGTCTACCACCATGCGCCTCAATGACCGAACGAGCTAGTGAAAGCCCAAGACCCATGCCGTCCTGCTTGGTCGTTGTGAAAGGCGCGCCAGCTCGGTCAGCGAGTTCGGGATCAAAGCCTGGGCCATTGTCACGAACGCGGATCACCACGAGACCGTTCGGACCGCGCTGCGCCTCGATCCACACCTTGCCGTCGTAGCGCCCGGCCTCTGCCAAAGCCTCCCCGGCATTGCGCACGAGGTTGATGACGACCTGCTCGATCTGCAAGGCGTCGACAACGACGGGCGGCAGGTCGGCCTCGACCCGCACTTCGAGGCGCACGCCCTGCCGTTCCAGCTCAGCGCGGCAGTACGAGCGGGTTTCCTCGATCAGCTCCGCCACGGGCAAGGCTGCTGTTTCGCTGCATCCAAGGCGAATGAAATTGCGCAGGCGGCGAACGACCTCTGCCGCACGCTCGACCTGGGAGATGGCATGGTCTGCTGCCTCGGCCGCCGCGCCGGGATCGGCCGGTTGTGCCTCTGCCGCATGTTTGGCAAGGCGAGCGTAGTTCGCGATCGCCGTCAGCGGCTGGTTGATCTCATGCGCCAGGGCGGCAGCGAATTCGCCCATGCTGCTGAGGCGGAAGGCCCGGTTCAGTGCTTCCTGGTTGAATCTGAGCTGCTGCTGAGTCCGCTGCTGCTCACTGACCAGCACGCCGACGGCGAGCCCCGTGACCGCGAGCACGACCATCAGCGCCTGGTAGGCGTTGACGTCATCCGGACTGTGATCGGTAAAGTGGATGGCCACGATCAGGCTTATTTGGGCGACGAGCAAGCCGACGGTCACCCCTTCCAGCCCGAAGCGAACCGCGGTCCAGATGACGGGCAGAAAAAACAGGTAGAAGAGTTGAAAACGGAGCGCATCGGCGAAGCCGAACACCCCCCATAGCGCCGCGATCACCAACAGCAGCAGGACCAGCATCTCCCACGTCGGACGCAGCAGGCGACGACGGGTCATGAAGATGAGAAGGAAGGGCGTCAAGACAACGACGCCGATAAGATCGCCAATCCAAAAGCGCAGCGCGGCGCGTGTGAACTCGGCAGCGGGCAGGAGGCCGAACGCGGCGATCACACCGACGTAGCCAAAAGCGACGATCGCAGCGCTGACGATCGCAATGGCCAGCAGCCAAAGCAGCGAGCCCTTGGAGGCGAGTGAGGCGTCGAATCGAAATCGCGGCGAAAGCAACAGTGCCGCGCCCGCCCCATAGCCCACCCCGATGATCGACGCGGCAACCAGCGCGGTCCCAATCGGCAACGGAGCACCGC
>JBKPDM010000066.1:0-4573 GCA_046727895.1 Pseudomonadota bacterium
GCTCAAGGGCGTGACCACGGTCGACGGCGGCGATGGGGTCGCCGCGGTCAAGAAGCATCTGGGCGTCTCGTAGCATCACCCCAAGCGCGGGCGCGGGCCTCACCAGCTCCGCCCGCGCTCAGACGTGTTCCAATACTCGCCAGCAACGTGAGCATACCCCTCTCGTGACTCGTAGGGAGCCACCACTCAGCAAGCCGGACGTGAGGCGCTAAGGTGGATTGCCGGGCCAAGCCCGGCGGTGACAGTATGGGGCGCCGTGCCGGCATGCCCGGCTCGGGCGCATGAGGCACCCTCGATCGGAGGGCAGGGTCATGGACTGGCTGGCGGCACACAAGATCCCGATCGGCAAGGGCGTCGAGGATCTGGTCAATCTTCTGATCGATCACGCCGGCTGGCTGTTCGATGCCATCTCGACCGGTCTCGGCTTCCTGATCAACGGCCTGATTGCGATCATGCAGGCAGTACCGCCGCTCGCTCTGGTCGCCCTGTTCGCGGCCTTCGCCTACTGGTTGCACCGCTCGATCGGGCTGGTCGCCATGGTCGTCGTCTCCCTGCTCCTGATCATGAACCTCGGCTATTGGAACGAGACCATCGAGACGCTCGCCCTGGTCGTGTTCGCGACCGGCTTTTGCATGCTGATCGGCATCCCGATCGGCATCGCCGCCGCCCACCGGCCCTGGCTGTACACCGCCATCCGCCCGCTCCTCGACATGATGCAGACGATCCCGACCTTCGTCTATCTGATCCCAACCCTGATCCTGTTCGGCCTCGGCGCCGTGCCTGGCCTGATCTCGACCATTATCTTCGCCATCCCGGCGCCGATCCGGCTGACCTATCTCGGCGTCGTCTCGGTGCCGAAGCCGCTGATCGAGGCCGGCGAGGCGTTCGGCGCGACCCGCCGTCAGCTGCTCTACAAGGTCGAGCTGCCGCATGCCATGCCGACGATCATGGCGGGTCTCACCCAGTGCATCATGCTGTCGCTCTCGATGGTCGTGATCGCGGCCCTGGTCGGCGCCGGCGGCCTCGGCAAGCCGGTCGTGCGCGCCCTCAACTCGGTCAATATCGCGCAGGGCTTTGAGGCCGGTCTCGCGATCGTGCTGGTCGCCATCCTCCTTGATCGGGTGTGCAAGCAGCCGGGCGGCGAGAAAAAGGCGGGAGGTTGAGGCGATGGTACTCGAAGCGCCGGCCGGGAAGGTGGAAGTCGACTTTCGCCACGTCGACATCATCTTTGGGCCGAAGCCCGAGCAGGCGCTGGCCTTGCTCGACCAGGGTGAAGAGCGGCAGGCGATCCTCGAGCAGACCGGCCATGTGATCGGCGTCGCCGACGCCAATGTCGCGATCGAGCCGAGCGAGATCTGCGTGCTGATGGGGCTCTCGGGCTCGGGCAAGTCGACGCTGCTGCGCTGCGTCAACGGGCTCAACAAGGCGACCCGCGGCGAAGTCCTGGTCGACGACCCGAACGGGCTCGTCGATGTCACCCGCTGCGATCCGGCTTCGCTCCGGCGGCTGCGCACCCAACGCATCGCCATGGTGTTCCAGCAGTTCGCGCTGCTGCCTTGGCGCACGGTCGCCGAGAACGTCGGCTTCGGCCTGGAGCTCCGCGGCATGGCCAAGGCCGAGCGCGACCAGGTGGTCCGGGACAAGCTCAAGATGGTCAACCTCGAGCAGTGGCGGGACAAGTTCGCCCACGAGCTTTCGGGCGGCATGCAGCAGCGGGTCGGCCTCGCCCGCGCGTTCGCCACCGATGCTGACATCCTGCTCATGGACGAGCCGTTCTCGGCCCTCGACCCACTGATCCGCACCCGCCTACAGGACGAGCTCCTGGAGCTGCAACGCAAGCTCCACAAGACCATCATTTTCGTCAGCCATGACCTCGACGAGGCGATGAAGCTCGGGACGCACATCGCGATCATGGAGAGCGGGCGGATCGTGCAGTATGGCGAACCGGAGGACATTGTCCTCAATCCGTCAAATGATTACGTGGCCGACTTCGTTGCTCACATGAACCCGCTGAACGTATTGCGAGGAGCCTCGCTGATGACCCCGGTGGCCGCGATCGCAAGGCGTGGCCAGGATCTCCTGCTCGATCGGGTCCGCCAGGCGGTCATGACCCTCGACGCGGCCGGCGGGCCGGCCTCGATCACAATCGCCAACAAGTCGGCCCGCCTCGTGGCGTTCGACGACGGGATCGATCTCGCGAGCCTCGACCGTGACGTCGTGGTCACCGCCTCGCCCGAGATCAAGCTGCGCACCGCGCTCGAGATCCGCCATCGGACGGGCAATCCGCTCGCCCTGGTCGCCGATGACAAGCTGATCGGCGTGATCGGCGACGACGAGATCTACCGCGGCATCCTCAGGCAGACCGGAATCGCGGGGTGAAGCCCGGATCGAAGCGGTGATCGTCATCGGCAGGGAGCAGATCGACCGGGCCCTGAGCTGGCCGGCCCTGGTCGAGGCCCTGGATGCCGGGCACCGGCTCGGCCGCGGCAGGACGGGTGACCTGTTGTTGAAGGAAGGCGACGACATCCTCCTGAACCGCGCCGCCTGGAAGCCAGGCTACGGCCTCGGCCTCAAGACCGTGACCGGTTTCTTCGGCAATCCGGGGCGCTCGCCGCCGCGGCCGTCGGTCCAGGGTCTGTTCGTCCTGTTCGACCAAGAGGACGGTCGGCCGCTCGCGGTGATCGACGGCGCCGGCATCACGGCCTGGAAGACCGCGGCCGATTCGGCGCTCGGGTCGCGCTATCTCTCGCGGCCGGACGCAAGGCGGCTGCTGATGATCGGCGCCGGCGCGATGGCCAGGCCGCTGATCCGGGCGCACCGCAGCGTTCGGCCCGGCATCGAGCGGGTCACCTTGTGGAACCGGACGCCGGCGCGCGCCGAGGCGCTCGCAGCGGAGCTTCGTGCGGAAGGTCTGGCGGTCGAGGTCGCGACTCAGCTCGCCGATGCGGTTGCGGCAGCCGATGTTGTCAGCTCGGCCACCATGAGCCAGGAGCCGCTGATCCATGGCGAGTGGCTGAGGCCCGGGACGCATCTCGATCTGGTCGGTGCGTTCACCACCGTCATGCGCGAGGCGGACGACGTCGCCATCCGACGTGGTCGGCTGTTCGTCGATGCCCGCGAGACCACGATCGAGCACATTGGCGAGCTCACAATCCCGATCGCGCGGGGAATCATCAGCGCGGCCGACGTGGTGGCTGATCTGTACGACCTCGCTCAGAGCTTCGCTTGGCGGCGCGCACCGGGCGACATCACAATCTACAAGAACGGCGGCGGCGCGCATCTAGATCTGATGACCGCGATCGCCGTCTACCGCGGCCTTGCCGACGTGAGCGATGCCCGGGCCTGAAGTGCGGGAGCTATCTCATGGAGATCGCCTGGAACCCTGACTGGACGCAGCCTAGCGACGGCAGCTTCTGACTACCCGGCCTGCGTGAGCGTCGGTGCTGACGCACTTCGCTATGATCCGGCGGTGGTCTGCAGTACGGCCTCTTCGCGATGACGCCGGGTTTTCGCGTCCGACCCTGGCCGGTTGTCCGGTTCGAAAGGATCTGCCTCCGGCTCACATGCGCTGGCTTCCCCGGCGTACATGGCGCCGGCGACCGGCGTGCGCGTGGCGGGATGGCGACGTAACTACACTGCTTAGCGAGCGGTCGGGCAGCGCGACGGGTCATCCGATAGAGCGCGAAACCACCGATCGCCGCGTGGATCGTGGCCAGCCACCAGAAGAAGGCGTTCGGCCCGAAGCTCTGCATCACGAACGCGGTCGTTAGCGGGCCGAGGCTGGCGCCGATCCCGCCAATCAGGACCAGGGTACCACTGGCGTTGACGATCTGATCGCGGTCAAGGTAGTCGTTGATATAGGCGATGCAAAGCGAGTACATTGGCAGCGACATGCCGCCGAAGAGCGTGGTGAACGCCAACAGACCAGGCAGCGAAGTATCGGCCAAGACGCTTGCCGAAAGGGCGAAGATCGCCGCCAAGACGGTGACCCCGGTGAGCACCTGGCGGCGATCGAATGCGTCGGACAGGCGTCCGATCGGCCAGGTCAGCAGCATCCCACCGAGCATGATCAAGCCCATGAAGATCGAGATGTCGCGCACCGAAAGACCGGTCTCGCGGCCATAGACCGCGCCCATGCTGAAATATGCGCCGTTGGCCATCATGGTGCCAAAAATGCCGACCACCCCGGTCGGCGAGACGCGATACAGCTCGCGAACGCCCACGGGCGTCGGAGTCTGGAACGCCGGCGTCCGGCCGGTCGAGAGCAACATCGGGATCAGTGCCAGCGAGATCAGAATCGAGACTAGGATGAACAGCTTGAGGCCGCCGGGATCCGCCACGTTGAGAAGACCCTGGCCGAGGGCTACGCCACCCAGCGTGACCATCATATAAACCGCCAGCAGCTGCCCGCGGGTGCGGTTGGTCGCCTGGTCGTTCAGCCAGCTTTCGGCGACCACGTAAAGGCCAGCGTAGGAGAAGCCGGTGACCAGGCGCATCGCGGTCCAGGTTATCGGCTCGACGAACAACGCATGGACCAGGATCGCCGTGGACGCGAGCGAGGCCAGAGCAGCGA
>JBKPDM010000067.1:0-12226 GCA_046727895.1 Pseudomonadota bacterium
CTCTACGTCAGCCTGACCGCGAGCGTGCTCTGCCTGGTGATCGCGATCCCGGCAGCCTATGCCATGGCGCGCTACCGCTTCGCCGGGCAAGGCCAGTACCGGCTGTTCCTCCTGATCACCCAGATGCTCTCGCCGATCGTCCTGGTGGTCGGCATCTTCCGGCTGATGGCGCTGCTTGGCCTGGTCGACAAGCTGAACTCGCTGGTCCTGACCTATGCGGCCTTCAACCTCGCCTTCTCGGTCTGGATGCTGCAGAGCTATTTTGCGACCATTCCGAAAGAGGTCGAAGAGGCGGCCTTCATCGACGGCGCGACCTGGCTGCAGAGCCTGACCAGGATTTTCCTGCCGCTCGCCCTGCCGGCATTGGCGGTGACCGCGATCCTGTCCTTCATCTTCGGCTGGAACGAGTTCGTGCTGGCGCTGACCACCCTGCGCAGCTCCGACAACTACACGCTCACGCTCAAGGTGTTCGATCTGGTCGGCGGCCGCTATACGGTCGAATGGGACATCGTCATGGCGGCGACCTTCCTCGCCACCGTGCCGGTCGCGATCGTGTTCGCCTGGCTGCAACGCTACCTGGTCCGCGGCCTAGCGCTCGCCGCAGTGAAGTAGGAAACGCCTCCGGGATCGAAGAGGCTAGCGGTTGATCAATCCGATGGGGCGGTTCTGATCTGAGCGGCGGGGTCGGTCATCTGGAGGGAACCCATGCCGGGGCACCCGGCCCTAGAGCCCATGACCGTCGCGACTTTCCTGGAATGGGCGGCCCGTCGCCCGGAGGGTGAGCGCTGGGAGCTGATCGAGGGCGCGCCCATGCCGGTCCGCGGGCCGACACCGGCATACGCCATGGCGGCGGAGACGGTGAGGCACGCGCGCATCAAGCGTCGCATCGACCACGCGCTCACCGAGGCGCTTGCGAAGGGCGGTCACGATTGCGAGCTGTTTGTCTCCGGCCCGAAGGTTCAGATCGACGCCGACACCGCCTTTGAGCCCGATGTAGTGGTCAGCTGCGTCGAGGTGCCCCAGGGGCTGCTCGTGCCCGAGCCGCTGATCGTGGTCGAGGTCCTGTCCGCGAGCACTCGCGATCGGGACTTCACCATCAAGCTCGCGGGCTATGCCTCGCTGAAATGCGTGGCGCATTACCTGCTCGTCGACACCGAGCGCCATCTGGTCGTGCATCATCATCGTGCGGTCGGCGAGCCGGAGTTCCGGACCTCGATCGCGCGCGGCGGCACGCTCCGGCTGGACCCGCCCGGCCTGGATCTCGACATCGACGCCATCTACGCCGCAAGCGGCATCTGAGCTCGCGTTGTACACGCGCGCGTGCCGCGCGCCGTCATTTTCGTCTTGCCTCCCGCAACCACCTCGCGCAGCAGCTCGGGGGGCCGCGGCTCCGCTTGGGTCAGGCCGACGAGACCGGCCAGCGCTCGAGCCGATAGGCGCTGTCCCAGAACATCCATTCGAGCTGCGAGGCGCGGTCAAAGGCGGCGTGCATTCGGGCGGCGATGGCCGGCGTGGTGGCTGCAGCGACCCGGTCGCTGATCGCGATCACCTTCCTGACGCCCGTGGCGAACGCCTCGTCGGCGTAGGTATCGATCCAGGACTGATAGGGGTTGGCGGGCCGCGCGATCTCGAGCAGGTGCTTGCCGACTTCCCAATAGATCCAAAAGCAGGGCAGCAGCGCTGCCACGCTGACCTCGTAGGGCGCATTGTGGGCGAGCGCCAGGAGGTAGTGGGTGTAGTGGGCGCAGGTCGGCGAGGGCTCGGTCGTCGCCGCTTCGGCCGCCGGGACGCCGAAGCGCTCGAAGAAGCCCGCGTGCAGCGCCCGCTCGACCACGACCGCCTCGCTCGCGCTGGACGCGAACTGAATCAGCGCGTCATTGTCCGGCGCGCGCGCCGCCGTGACCGCAAGCGCCCGGGCAAAATAAGTCAGATAGTGCGCGTCCTGGAGGATATAGAAGACGAAGCGCTCGCGCGCGAGCGTGCCCGCGGCCAGCTCCTGGTTGAACGGCAGCGCCAGGATCGAGCGGTAGAGCGGCCCGATCCGCGTCCAGGCTTCCCCGGCAAAGCTCATGGCGAATCTCCTCCTCTCGAGAGCCCGTCTGGACGGTGCGGCCAGCGGATCAAGGCCTGCCTGCTTGCCCGGTTCAGCCGGCCGCGGCCTTTGCCTCCACCAGACGCTGGAAGTCCTCGAGCTCGCTCGGATTGAGGTCCGAGACCGCCCATAAGCTAAGTCCCGGCTGGGTCCAGTGCAGGAGGTTGTAACCCTGGTGCTCGGTGAGGCGAGGCGACGATGCCCCGGCGCCGGGCTCCGGCCAGACGAACAGGTTGATGACGTGCTGGCGGTGCTTGTAGACCAGCGCTGCGACCGGACGCCGGTCGAGGTAGTCGAGCCGGCCGCCGATCAGCGGAAAGCCGTCCGCCGCCAGGTCCGCGATCGGCGGCGACAGGTCGAGGCGGCCGTTGAACCAGGGCTTGACCGTGTGCCGGTCGGACGAGGGCACGTCGGCCAGATGGTCGGCCATGAGCGAGCGGATGTGGGCGGCAACGATCTCCTCGCCGAGGCGATCCTGCGCGCTCGGCAGGGCGAGAAACAGGGCGATGCTGGCCGCCAGCATGGCCGCTCCCGCGGCCGCCGACCCGGCACCGAGCCAGACCCAGAACCGGCGCGGCAGGCGCGAAATCGCCGGCCCGGGCGCCGCCGCTTCCGCGAGCGTCGTCCGGATGCGCGAGCGCAGCGCCTCCGAGGCGGTGAAGCGATCGGCCGATGCCCGCACCGTGGCACTCAGCTCGCGCTGCGCTTCGTGGGCCGCGCGGCAGGCCGCGCAGTCCTGCAGGTGCCGATCGAGCGCCTGACGGCGGGGCGGATCGAGCTCACCGTCGATCGCCGCTCCGACCAGCCCGCGCATCTCGGCGCAGTCCAAACCTAGCCCTCCTTCGTCGAATGCGCGACATAGGCGCGCTGCAGCAGGCGCCTCGCGCGCGAGAGCCGCGACATCACCGTGCCGATCGGCACCGCCGCGACCTCGGCGATGTCCTTGTACGACAGATCCTCGAGCTCGCGCAGCACCAGAACCTCGCGAAACGGCAAGGGCAGCTCGCCGATCAGCCGGTTGAGGAGGGCGCGGTCGGCGTTCTGGATCAGGATCGTCTCCGGATCGTTCCCAGGGCCGTCGCTACCGACGCCGACACTCTCCGCCTCGTCTTCATACTGATCGTCGTCGAACAGCGGGACCTCGCGCCGGGCGCGGTTATTCCTGAGCCAGGTGAAGCAGGTGTTGCGCACGATGGTCAGCAGCCAGGTCCGCGCGTTTTCCCCATGGAACCCCTTGTAATAGCGAAAGGCGCGCAGGCAGGCCTCCTGCACCACGTCCTCAGCATCGTCGTGACTGCGGGTCAGCCAGCGCGCCAGGTTGTAGGCGGCATCGAGATGCGCCAGCACGGTTGTCTCGAAAGTGCGCAGGGTCTCGCGGTCGCTCAAGCGGGCAGCCCGGGTCGTGGTGCGGTGGCGGTGCCGCCCCTGCCTGACTCGCCGGGCGGATCGTTCATTCCCGCCGCCCGAACAAAATGCCCCACGGCAGGCGGCCGGCAAGCTCGGGCCGGCGCTTCATACCGGCGGCGGGAATAAAGTCGAGCATGGGCCGGTATGGCCGGGGGTCAGACATCTCCAGACCGGAGCCCGAACATGTCGAACGATACCGAGATCAAGCAGCAAGATCAGGGAGTTGCCCGCCGGAGCATCCTGAAGTGCATGCTCTGGGCCGGCAGTGGCGTGCTTTGGACCATCGCGGGCGGCGTGCCCCGATCGTTCCGGATCGAGACCGCCGAGGCGGCCACGGCAGCCGCCAGCTCGAGCCTCAGTTTCCTCCAGATCAGCGACAGCCACATCGGCTTTGCCAAGGAGGCCAATCCCGACGTCACCGCGACGCTTCGCCAGGCGGTCGAGCGGATCAACCGGATGCCCGTGCGCCCGGCTTTCGTCCTGCACACTGGGGACGTCACGCATCTCTCGAAGCCCGACCAGTTCGATCTCGCGGCAGAGGTCCTCAAAGACGTCAAGACCGAGCGGCTTCATTATGTCCCGGGCGAACACGACGTGCTCGAGGACGACGGCAGAAGCTTCCTCGACCACTACGGCCAGGGCACGCGGGGTCAAGGCTGGCACAGCTTCGATCAGAACGGCGTGCACTTCATCGGCCTGGTCAACGTGGTCAACCTCAAGGCCGGCGGCCTCGGCAACCTGGGCGACGAGCAGCTCGAATGGCTGGAAGGCGACGTCGCCGGCCTGGCCGACAGCACGCCGATCGTGGTGTTCGCGCACATCCCCTTGTGGAGCGTCTACCCGGACTGGGGCTGGGGCACTTCCGATGCCGCACAGGCTCTTGGTTATCTCAAGCGGTTCGGCTCGGTCACGGTGCTGAACGGTCACATCCATCAGGTCATGCAGAAGGTCGAGGGACAGGTCGCGTTCCACACCGCGATGTCGACCGCTTTCCCGCAGCCCAAGCCCGGCACGGCAAAGGGGCCGGGCCCGCTCAAGGTGCCGGCCGATCAGCTCCGCCATCTGCTCGGCATCACCGATGTGAGCTTCGTGCCCGGCCAGGGGCGGCTCGCGGTGGTCGATCACCCGCTCGACCAGCCGGCCGCCTGATCGTCGAATCATTCAGCAACCTTTGCGAGATGCGGCCGCCGGACGCGGCCGCCAAGGAGGATTCATGTCCGATCCGCCCGTCAGCCTGCAGCCGCTCGCCCGGCGAATGATGCTGCGCGCCGCGCTCATGGCCGGAGCCACGCTCGTCATGACCGCTCTGGCCGCCCGCGCGACATCTGCGGCCGCGACGGTCACGATCAGCATCGACAACTTCGCCTTCTCGCCGGCCGAGCTTACGGTGGCGCTCGGCACCACCGTAGTCTGGACCAATCACGACGACATTCCGCACACGGTCACCAGCTCGGACGGCGCCTTCAAGTCGCATGCCCTGGACACCGACGACAGTTTTTCCTTCACTTTCGAGAAGGCGGGCAGCTATCAGTACTTCTGCTCGCTGCATCCGCACATGGTCGGAACGGTCAAGGTCGGCTGAAGGCTCGTTCGGTCGCCTGATCGGTCCAGAGAGCATGGAAGTGGTGCACCGGGCCGTGGCCGTGGCCGACCCGAAGCTGATCGGCGGCGCGGAGCGCATCGGTGAGGTACGCTTTGGCCGTGCGCACGGACTCGCGCAGGTCCTCCCCATGTGCGAGCAGCGCCGCGATCGCCGAGGACAACGTGCAGCCCGTGCCGTGGGTATGGCGGGTCGCGATCCGCGGCGCGACCAGAACCTCGGCCTCGCCGCTACCGTCGTCGAGGACGTCGATGCTCTCCGGCCCCTCGAGATGGCCGCCCTTCACCAGAACCGCCCGGGGCCCGAGCGCGCGCAGCGCCTTCGCCATCAGGGTCATGCCGGCCTGCTCTCGGGCGGGCTCGATGTCGAGCAGGACGCCAGCCTCGGGCAGGTTCGGCGTGATCAGCGTGGCCAGCGGCAGGAGGCGCTCCTTGAGCGCGCCGACCGCTTCCTCGCGCAGCAGGCGATCGCCGCTCTTGGCGACCATCACCGGGTCAAGCACGATGTTGCCCGCCCGGTGCCGCTCGAGACCCTCGGCAACCGCCACGATCACTTCGGGTCGCGAAAGCATGCCGATCTTGACCGCGGCGATCTCGATGTCGTCGAACACCGCATCGAGCTGGGCGGTCACGAATTCGGGTGGCACGTCGTGGATCGCGGTCACACCGCGTGTGTTCTGTGCGGTCAGCGCGGTGATCACCGAGCAGCCGAAGGTGCCCAGCGCCGAGAAGGTCTTGAGGTCGGCCTGGATGCCGGCGCCGCCGCCGGAATCGGAGCCGGCGATGGTGAGCACGTTCGGGATCATCATCGGCGCTCCGTCCGCTCCCGCCGCGCAGCCTCGATCCGGGTCCGCAGCTCCCTGCTCGCAGCCACGGGATCGGGCGCCGCCATGATCGCCGAGACGACCGCGATGCCATCCGCGCCGGCCCGCACCGCATCGGCCGCATTGCCGCCGTGGATGCCGCCGATCGCGATCAGCGGCAGCGCCGTCAACGCGCGCACGGCCCCGAGTCCGGCGCCGCCGACTGGCGCGCCGGCATCGGGCTTGGTGGTCGTGGCGGCGAAGGTGCCGTAGGCGACGTAATCGACGTCTTGGAAGCCGAGGGCGCGCGCCTGCTCGACCCGATCGATCGAGAGGCCGAGGATTCGCTCCGGGCCGAGCAGCGCGCGTGCGGCCTCGTCCGGCAGATCGCTCTGGCCGACGTGGCAGCCGGCGGCGCCCGCGGCGAGCGCGATGTCGACCCGGTCGTTGACGATCAGCGGAATGGCGAGCGGATCGAGCAGCGCCTTCAAGGCGCGCGCCGCCTCGAGCAGCGCCCGGCCGCCCGCTTCCTTGTCGCGCAGCTGGACCAGCGTCACGCCGCCCCGGACGGCCGCCCCGACCACGTCGATGACGTCGCGTCCGCCGGTGATCTCTGGATCGGTCACCAGGTACAGCGTCGGATCGAAGCGGAGCCGCGTCACGCGATCCGCACCCCTTCGCGCAAGATCGCCTGATCGAGCGCGGCCAGCTCGTCGACGATCTGCCAGCGCAACGACCCCGGCCCGGGCGCGCGCGCCGCCGCCCGCTCGCCGGCCAGACCGAAGACCGAAAGCCCCTCGGCCGCGGCGACCAGCGGGTCGGACTCGACCACCAGAAACGCGCCGATCACCGCGCTCGCCGAGCAGCCGAGCGCGGTCACCCGGGTCATCCGGACATCGCCATTGCTCACCCTGAGCCAGCGCTCGCCGTCGGTGATCTGATCCACAGCGCCGGTGACGGCGACCACCGTCGCCGCGCGGCGCGCCAGATCGGCCGCCGCCTCGCTCGCCTCCTCGGCGCTGTGGGTGCTGTCGACGCCTTTGGTGGGGCCGAGCGCCGCGCCCGCTAACGCCAGAAGCTCCGAGGCGTTGCCGCGGATCACGCTCGGCTGGAGCTCGACCAGCTGCGCGGCGGCGCGGGTTCGATAAGGCGTGGCGCCGCAGCCGACCGGATCGAGCACCCAGGGCTTGCCGAGCTCGTGGGCGCGCCGGGCCGCCCGCTGCATCGCCGCGACCCAGGGCGGCGAGAGGGTCCCGATGTTGATCACCAGCGCGTG
The DNA here is from genome assembly GCA_046727895.1 of Pseudomonadota bacterium. Classification (GTDB taxonomy): domain Bacteria; phylum Pseudomonadota; class Alphaproteobacteria; order Geminicoccales; family Geminicoccaceae; genus DATAOG01. Next base: position 7,178 of record JBKPDM010000067.1, read on the forward strand.
TGCGATGCCCACGAAGTCCTCGACCTCCTCCTCGGCATGGACCATCGCGGGCGAGGCGCCGAGCGCGAGGAGGCAGTTCGCGACGACCTCCATCGACACATAGTTGGCGATGTTGTGGATCAGCGGCGCCTGCTCGCGGATCGCTCGCAGGTTCGCCCAGGTTGCGGCAGCATGCGGCATCGATCGCTCCCTTCTCGGGAGCCGACCGCCGCAACGCTCTGGGGGAAGCTTGACGCGGTCGCATCGGCTCCCTTCGCTGGTATGACCCAGATCAGGTTCGGCGGGTGTGCTCTCAGCCCCTAAGGGGCACCCCGGTATGATACGACATCGGTGAAGGTGAGCCTTTGCCGGACCGGTGTCAACCGGCCCTGCGATCTTGGGCTCGGCCGCGTGACCATCGCTGCCCGAGGAGATGCGCGCCGCGGCGCTCGGCCGGATTTGACGGCGGTGAGCCGCCGGGATATGCCGCCCGGACGTCCGGAATCAAACCCCAGGAGGGCGAACCCATGATCGGCGAGCCGCCCGTGTTGACCCTGCGGCGCAACTTCGCCCGCCCGAGCGCCGCGCAGATCGCCGCCTTCAAGGGCGCGCCGACCGGCTTCGTGGTCGACGCCCAGATGGGCCAGGGCGCGCTCGACCACCCGATCAAGCCGCTCTGGCCCGAATCGGCATTCGCCGGCCCGGCCGTGACCGCGAAATGTGGCCCGCGCGACAATCTGGCGGTCTGGATCGCCCTGAAGGTGGCGAAGCCGGGCGACGTGCTGGCGCTCCAGACCGGCGACTACCAGGGCAGCGCGCTGATCGGCGACCACGTCGCGGCGATCGCCAGGCGGCTCGGTATCGTCGCCTTCGTGACCGATGGCCTTGTGCGCGATCTCGAGGGGCTGCTCGAGGTCGGGCTGCCGGTGTATTGTCGCGGCCTGACGCCCAACAGCCCGTACAAGAACGGCCCGTGCGAGGTCGGCACGCGGATCAGCCTGGGCGGCGTCGCGATCGATCCCGGCGACATCCTGGTCGGCGATCGCGACGGCGTGGTGGTGGTGGCGAGGTCGCGCATCGACGAGGTGATCCGTGGCCTCGAGGACGTTCGCCAGAAGGAGCAGGAGACCGGTGCCCGGATTGCCGCCGGCGCCACGATCCCCGACTGGGTCGACGAGCTGATCGGCTCCAGCCGCACCCGTCTGCTTGACTGAGGAGCCCGAGCGGGAAGCCGAGCCGCCCCATGGCGCGCGCTCGGCCGCCCCGGAACGCACTCGACGCCGTAGCGGGCGCCAGCTATCGTTCTGGGCCATGGCCAAAGCGCTCGACAAGCCGCCCGGGCGGATGACGGTCGAGCAGTTCCTCGACTGGGCGATGGCGCAGCCGGACGGTGGACGCTATGAGCTCGTGGCCGGCGAGGCGGTCGCGATGGCGCCGGAGCGGGCCGCGCACGCCCGTCGCAAAGCTCGGATCTGGCGAGCACTGGCTGAGGCAGTCGAGGCCGGGGGTCTGCCATGTGAAACGCTCCCGGACGGCATGACGGTCAAGATCGACGAGCATACCGCCTATGAGCCGGACGCGGTCGTCCATTGGGGCGAGGCGATGGCCGACGACGCCATTGTCGTGCCGGCACCGGTGATCGTGGCCGAGGTCCTCTCGCCGCGCACTGCGACGCGGGACACCGGCTCCAAGCTCGCCGACTACTTCGGCCTGCCAAGCGTTCGCCACTATCTGATCGTCAGAACGGATCGGCCGACCGTGATCCATCACAGGCGTGGCGAGGGCGACGTCATCGAGACCCGGATCGTCACGGCCGGAACGCTGGCCCTTGATCCGCCGGGTCTCACCCTGGAGCTGGACCGCATCTACGGCTGAGGCACGCTGCCCTGCGCTTGCGCGGGCCGACGGCGCGCGCCATCTTCGGCGGGAGGAGGCCGCTCGCATGGCTAAGACGCTCGACAAGCCTTCGCTCTACGACACGGACTACGTCGCCTGGCTCAGCGAGCAGGCGGCGCATCTCCGCGCCGGCCGCCTCGCCGCCCTGGACGCCGAGAATGTCGCGGAAGAGCTGGAAGGCCTGATGAAGGGCCAGCGGCAGCAGCTCGAGAACCGGCTTGAGGTCCTGATCCTACACCTGCTGAAGTGGGACCATCAGCCAGACCAGCGGTCCAACCGATGGCGCGCCAGCGTGGCCGAACAAGGCGGCCGAATCCGACGTTTGCTGCGGGACAGCCCGTCCTTGAAACCGTGGCTGCAAGAAGCGGCACGTAACGTATACCGCGATTCGGTCGAGCAGGCAGCGATCGAGACCGGGCTGAACGAGAGCGCTTTTCCGTCATCCCTTCGTTACACGGTCGAACAGATCTTTGAACGCAAGCTGCCGGCCGAGGAGCTGCCCGCACCACGATCCGCCCGAAAGGGACGCCCATGACCGAGCACCAGACTCTGACCGTCCGCCTGCACCCGAACGACAACGTCGTCACGGCGCGGATCGACCTCCTGCCGAACACCGCCGTCACCGGCGAGAATGTCGCCGCGGCGGGCCGCATTCCGGCGGGTCACAAGGTGGCGACCCGGCCGATCGCCAGGGGCGAGCCGGTGCGCAAGTACGACCAGATCATCGGCTTCGCGCGCGAGGACATCGCGCCCGGCAGCCACGTCCACGTGCACAACGTCGAGATGCACGAGTTCGAGCGCGACTACGCGTTCGGCGCCGACGTGCGGCCGACGGCGTTCGTCGACGAGGGCGCGCGGGCGAGCTTCGAGGGTTTCCTGCGACCGTCGGGCAAGGCCGGCACGCGCAACTTCATCGGCGTGCTCTCGACCGTCAACTGCTCGGCCACCGTCTGCCATCTGATCGCCGAGACCTTCCCCAAAGACGAGCTCGCCGCCTACCCCAATGTCGATGGCATCGTCGCGCTGACCCACGGCACCGGCTGCGGCATGGCCGATCGTGGCGAGGGATTCGCCACCCTGCAGCGCACGCTCTGGGGCTACGCCCGCCATCCGAACTTCGCCGGCGTGCTGCTGGTCGGCCTCGGCTGCGAGGTCAACCAGATCGATTTCCTGCTCGAGGCCTATCAGATCCAGCGCGGGCCCCACTTCCGCACCATGACCATGCAGGGCCTGGGTGGCACCCGCAAGACGGTCGAGCGGGCCCAGGCCATGATCCGCGAGATGCTGCCGCACGCCGACGAAGCGCGGCGCCAGAGGGTCGCGGCCTCAGAGATCTCGCTCGCCCTGCAGTGCGGCGGCTCGGACGCCTACTCCGGCATGACCGCCAACCCGGCGCTCGGCGCCTGCGCCGATCTCCTGGTACGCCACGGCGGCACCGCGATCCTCTCCGAGACGCCCGAGATCTACGGCGCCGAGCATCTACTGACCCGCCGCGCGGTCTCCCATGCGGTTGGCGAGAAGCTGATCGAGCGGATCCGGTGGTGGGAGGAGTACTGCCGGATCAACGGCGGCGAGATGAACAACAACCCCTCGCCCGGCAACAAGGCGGGCGGGTTGACCACGATCCTGGAAAAATCGCTCGGCGCCGCCGCCAAGGGCGGCACGACCAACCTGACCGGCGTCTACAAGTACGCCGAGCCGGTCACCGAGCGCGGTTTCGTGTTCATGGACAGCCCCGGCTACGACCCCTGCTCGGCGACCGGCCAGGTGGCCTCCGGCGGCAACCTGATCGCCTTTACGACCGGCCGCGGCAGCTGCTTCGGCTTCAAGCCCGCGCCCTCGATCAAGCTCTCCACCAACACCGAGATGTACCGCCGCATGGAGGACGACATGGACATGAACTGCGGCGTGATCCTGGACGGCGAGGTGAGCATCGAGCAGATGGGCCGGCAGATCTTCGAGCTGGTGCTCGAGGTCGCCTCGGGCAAGCGCTCCAAGAGCGAGGCGCTCGGCCTCGGCAACCACGAGTTCACGCCCTGGCAGATCGGCGCCGTGATGTAGGGTGTAGGGCGTCGAGGCAACCGGTGGGGAGACGAGACGTGGCACGCGCGAAAGCTCTGGCCGGTGAGTCGCAAACGCTGTACGAGCGCGATTTCTGCCGCTGGCTCGAACAACAGGCGGCGCTGCTGCGCGAGGGCCGATTCGGCGAGCTCGATCTGGCCAACCTGATCGAAGAGATCGAGGCGATGGCGCGCAGCGACAAGAAGGCGGTCAAGAACAACCTGGTCGTCCTGTTGACTCATCTCCTCAAGCACCAGTTCCAACCCACGCAGCGCTCCAGCGGCTGGCACGGCTCGATTGTCGAGCACCGTCAACGACTGCAGGACGACTTCGAGGAAAGCCCGAGCCTTCGCCCGCATGCGGCTGCCGTGTTCGCACGCGCCTACACCGACGCCCGCGAACGCGCGAGCGCCGAGACCGGCCTCCCGCTCCGCACCTTCCCCACTTCCACCCCCTACACTCTGGACCAGACCCTCGATCCCAACTTCCTGCCGGATTGAGAGCGCGTGATCCATTGACCCCGCGCAGCGGTTGGATCCAGCGGATCCGGGGGTCAGTTCTTGCCGCGAGCCCGTCAGGCTCCTGGTCCATTCGAAAGCCACTGCTCCTGAAGGATTTTCTCCCTCTGGCGCAAGAATTCGGCGGGCGCTTCGCCATGGCCTTGCCAAAGTTCCCAGTCTTTCGTGTTTTGGTTGAAAACGCCAATTGCAACAGACGGATAATCTCTTCCGACCTCGCGCATAAGGCCAATGAACGCCTCCATCTCAATGAACCAAAGCCGGTCATAGCGTTGCCTTTCGGAGGTCACCAGAAACCCCTCGACGGTCATGTCGTCTCCGAGGCACTCGCTAAAGACAAAACTGTGGATAATCAGGTCGATTAGCTCGCGCACAGCAATGGTCTTCTCGTCTGAGCTCTCGAAATTGTAGAGTTTGTCTAACCTAGGATTATTCGAATGCGTGATCCGGTGGGAAATGGCGCGGTATGTCAGGCAGCGTATCGAGCGACCGCGAAAGCTCGTTGAGAGCGTCCGTGCCTCCCAGAGCTTGCGTATCGTGTGCTGCCAGAAAGACCTTCCGCTCCATGAGCAGCGACCGGCGCGACGTCACCTTC
>JBKPDM010000068.1:0-5869 GCA_046727895.1 Pseudomonadota bacterium
TGACTGATGCCGGCCAGCCCATCACCCAGGCTGAGATCTGTTTCCGTCACGCCCTCGATATCGCCCGCGGACAACAAGCCAGATCTCTCGAGCTTCGCGCCGCGACCAGCCTCGCCCGCCTCTGGCGCGATCAGGGCAGGCTCGCCCAGGCCCGCGACCTGCTCGCGCCGGTCTACGGCTGGTTCACCGAGGTTTTCGATACACCCGACCTGAAGGACGCCAAGGCGCTGCTCGACGAGCTGGCGTGAGCGGCAGCACGGTTGCGTCGGCGTCGCCACGAGGTCAGACTGGGGCAGGGCTGACCGCGCGGCGACGACATGACGATCAAGACCTTCTTCTGCATCGACGGGCACACCTGCGGCAATCCGGTCCGCCTCGTGGCGGGCGGCGCGCCGTTGCTCGAGGGTGCTTCGATAAGCGCAAGGCGCCAGGACTTTCTCAAGCGCTATGACTGGATCCGGACCGCGCTGATGTTCGAGCCGCGCGGCCACGACGTGATGTCGGGGGCGATCCTCTATCCGCCCTGCCGCAGGGACTGCGATACCGGCATCCTCTACATCGAGGTGTCGGGCTGCCTGCCGATGTGCGGCCACGGCACGATCGGCACGGTCACCTTCGCGCTCGAGCAAGGGCTGGTCGAGCCCCGGACAGAGGGCGAGCTGCGCCTCGACACGCCGGCCGGGCTCGTGGTCGCTGCCTATGAGCGCGCGGGCCGCTTCGTCGAACGCGTGCGCCTCACCAACGTCGCGAGCTATCTGGCACTGCCGGAGGTGCGGGTCGACTGCCCGGAGCTCGGCGTGCTCGTGGTCGACATCGCCTACGGCGGCAATTTCTACGCGATCGTCGAGCCACAGCCCAGCTATGCGGGGCTCGAGAGCCTATCCGCAGGCGACATACTGCGCCTCAGCCCGGAGCTGCGCCGGCGCCTGAACGAGCGGGTCGAGATCGTTCATCCGGACGACCGGACCATTGCCGGCGTCTCGCACATCATGTGGACCGGGGCGGCGCGCGATCCGAAGGCAAAAGGGCGGAACGCCGTGTTCTATGGCGAGAGCGCAATCGACCGCTCACCCTGCGGCACCGGCACCTCGGCGCGCATGGCCCAGCTCGCCGCCCGCGGCCGGCTCGCCGTTGGCGACGAGTTCGTCCACGAGAGCATCATCGGCAGCCTGTTCGAGGGCCGGATCGAGGCCGAGGCCCAGGTTGGCGGGCATCCGGCGATCGTGCCGAGCGTCGCCGGCTGGGCGCGCATGACCGGCCTGAACACCATCTTCGTCGACGAGCGTGACCCTTACGCCCACGGCTTTCAGCTGAGCCGCAGCTCAGCGATCTGAGCTCACGCCGGCTCGGGCGGGCGGCGATCGGCCCAGGGCCGCGCGGCCTCCAGCTGGCCCGCGAGCCGGAGCAACGTCGCCTCATCGCCGTAGCGGCCGACGAACTGCACACCGATCGGCAGCCCCGCGCCGTTCCAGAAAAGCGGCACCGACATTGCCGGTTGGCCGGTCACGTTGAAAGGATAGGTGAACGGCGTGAACCGCCAGAGGCGCTCGGTGTAGGCGTCGAGATCCTCGCTCATCATGTCAAGGACGCCGAGCCTGATCGGCGGCTCAGCGAGAGTGGGTGTGAGCAATACGTCATAAGTCTCGAAGAAGACGGCAATTTCCCGCGAAATTCCATGCAGTCGGTTGAGCATCTGGACGTACTCCGGCCCGCTGATCCGGCCAGCCAGCTCGAGCATCGCCCAGGTCACGCGCTCGAAGCCCTCCGGACGCAGCTCCTTGCCCATCGCGCGGGCGCGCAGGCGGATGTTGGCCGCTGCATTGACCGCGAAGATCCGATTGTAATTCTCGTCCAGCCCGGCGCCGTCGAAGGCGGGCGATGCCTCCTCGACCCGATGGCCGAGCTCCTCGCAGAGGCTGGCCGTCTCGGTGGCGGCCGCGACGCAGTCCGGATGCACGGCCACGCCGTTGAACGCCTCGGTCGCGAGGGCGATCCGAAGCTGCCCCGGCGCCGCCCCGACCTCCTCGAGGAAGGGCCGCGCCGGGGGCGGCGCGTAGTAGGGATCGCCAGGCGCTGGCCCCGCGGTGGCGTCGAGCAGCGCGGCGCTGTCCCGAACGCTCCGCGAGACCGCATGCTCGACCGAGCAGCCGGCCAGACCCTCGCCGGCGTAGGGCGCGTAGCTGTTGCGATTGCGCGTGGTCTTGAGCCCGAACAGACCACAGCAGGAGGCCGGAATGCGAATCGAGCCGCCGCCATCGCTGGCGTGGGCGAGCGGCACCAGGCGTGCGGCGACCGCGGCCGCCGAGCCGCCGCTCGAGCCGCCGGACGTGCGCGAGAGGTCCCAGGGATTGCGGGTCGGTCCGAACAGCACCGGCTCGGTCGTGGCGCTGAGACCGAACTCCGGCGTGTTAGTGCGGCCGAGAATCATCAGGCCGGCCCGCTTGTGGCGGACTACGATCTCGGCATCGACCGGCGTCGCGGCATGGGCGAAGAAGCGGGAGCCCGCGGACAGCGCCACGCCGGCCTGGGCGCCACCCAGATCCTTCAGGAGGAACGGCACGCCGGCGAGCGGGGCGTCCCGGTCGTGACGCGCCGCCGCGGCGCGCGCCTGATCGTAGACCTTGGTAACGACCGCGTTCAGGGCCGGATTCAGCGCCTCGATGCGCCCGATCGCCGTCTCCAGGATCTCTTCGGCCGAGACTTGGCCACTCCGCACCAGATCCGCCAGCTGGAGAGCATCATATTCGGTGTATTCGGCGAACCCGCCCATGTCGCTCTTACCTCCCGCTATCCGGCCCCGGGCGAAGCTAGCATGGCTGCCGGCCGGGCGCTAAGCTGGATCGTGAGCGCCCGCGACGAGAGTTTCGCAGGATATGACCACCCTTAGTGCCCGAGCGGATCGAGGACATCGAGCAGCTCGAGGAGCTGATGACGCGACCGGTGCGCTGGTCGACGACCTAGCGCAGCTGGAAGGCGACATCCTGATGCTCGGCGTCGGCGGCAAGATGGGCCCGACGCTCGCCCGCCTCGCAAGCGCGCCGCACCGGGCAAGCGCGTCGTGGGCGTCGCCCGGTTCAGTGAGCCGGGCCTCCGGGCGCGGCTCGAGGGCATCGGGATCGAGACCATCGTTACGATCTGCTCGAGCGCGCGGCTGTCGCGGCGCTGCCGAGGCTCGCGAACGTCATCTTCATGGCGGGACGCAAGTTCGGGACCTCGGGCCAGGAGGAGCTGACCTGGGCGATGAGTGTTGTGGTGCCGGCGATTGTCGCAGAGACGTTCCGCGGCTCGAGGATCGTCGCCCTCTCCACGGGCTGCGTCTACCCCTATGTCGACGTCGGCTCGCAAGGGGCGACCGAGGCAACCCCGCCGCTCGCTCCGCCCGGCGAGTACGCCAACTCCCGCGTCGGCCGCGAGCGCGTGTTCGAGTACTTATCGAAGCGTCACCATACCCCCGGGGGGCTGATCCGTCTCAACTACGCGATCGATCTGCGTTATGGCGTGCTGTTCGACGTCGCGACGAAGGTCCTCCGCGGCCGGCCGATCGAGCTCGCCATGGGGCACGTCATCTGGCAGGGCGACGCCAAGCCATGGCGCTGCGCGCGCTCGGCCACTGCACGACGCCGACCAGTCCGCTCAACGTGACCGGACCCGAGACCATCAGCATCCGCTGGCTGGCCGAGGCCTTTGGCCTGCGCTTTGGTAAGGCCCCGGAGCTCCAGGGCAGCGGGGCGGGGACTGCCCGGCGCAATATCCCGGCCCGGGCCATGGCGTTGTTCGGCTACCCCCCGTGCCGCTTGGGCGCCTCGGCAAGGACACCCACTACGACGTCCCGTGACGGCGACTACTGAGCCGCTCCGCACACCAGCGCCCTGATCCTGCCCTACGGCGAGCGGATCGCCTGGATCGCCATGGTCCTTACCAGCGAGCGCTTTAGCCGGCGCGGCCTGGCCACCCAAAACCTCAACTGGGCGATCGAGCGCTGCCGCGAGCGCGCCCTGATCGCCGGCCTGGATCCCCCCCGAGGGCTGCGAGGTCTACCGCCCGCTTGGGCTTTCAGGATGTCTGCGGCCTGCAGCGGCTTCTGGACGAGCGACCCGAGCCCCATGATCTGGCGCGACGGAACGCCGCGATCCGGCCGCTCCAGGCGGCCCGCGACCTCGATGCGATCGCCCGGCTGGACGCCCGCGCGTTCGGTGCCGAGCGGCGCGGTCTGCTGGCTCATCTCAGCCGCAACCAGCCCCGGCGGGCCCTGCTGGCCGAGGCAGGCGGCGAGCTCGCGGGCTTCGTCCTGGCGCGGGCCGGCCGCCGTACCTTGCATATCGGCCCCCTCATTGCCCGCAGTCCGACCGTCGCAAGCCTGCTCCTTGCCCTGGCGCTGGTCGGCACCGACGGCCCGGTCTCGATCGACGTGCCCGACGCCCAGAGCGGCTTCCTCGAAGTCCTCGCCGAGGCCGGATTCCGGCCGCTCCGACCCTTCACCGCATGCTCCAGAGAGCGCCCGAGGAACCCGGCGACATGACCGTGTGCTTCGCAATCACTGGCCCCGAATTCGGCTAGTCGGCGGGGGCTTTGGCCCTTGACGCGGCGGCGGTCTCTCTCCATATGAAGGAATTCCGAATTCCAAATGCGGTTGGGCAATATGGTGAGCGAAGGTCGGCCGCTGGAGCCGCTGCCTGGCGGCACCGTCCTGATCGATCTGGTGTACGAGCGGCTGGTGGCCGCGATCGCTGACGGCAGGCTCGCAGCCGGCCGGCGCCTGCGCCAGGACGAGGTGGCGGCGCTGCTCGGCGTCTCGCGCCAGCCGGTCAGCCACGCGCTCCAGCTGGTCAAGCGCCAGGGGCTGGCGGTCGAGCACGGCCGGAAGGGTCTGGCGGTCGCGCCGCTCGAGGCAGAACAGGTGCGGGACCTCTACCAGGTCCGGGCGGCGCTCGACGCGTTGGCCGCCGGGCTCGCAGCCGAGCGCGGGCGGAACGGGGCGCTCGATCGAGCGGCCTCGGCCGAGGCGGAACGCGCGCTCGAGGCGGGGCTTGGCCTCGCCGCGGGGGCCCCGGCCGGGATGCTGATCCGGGCCGACGTGGCGTTCCACACTACCCTCTACCGGCTCTCGGGTAATGCGGCGATCGAGGCGACCGTAGCGCCGCAGTGGCCGCAGTTCATGCGCGCGATGGGGGCGGTGCTGAGGATGCCGGACCATCGCGCGATCGTGTGGCGCGAGCATGGCCAGATCCTGGCCGCGGTGCGCGCTGGCGAGGTCGAAGCGGCGGCGCGAACGGCACGCGAACATGCGCTCCGGGCGGGCGAGCGGGCGGCGGCGCGCCTGGAGGCCGAGACCGCGGCCGCCTGAGCGGGACCACCCGAAGCCAAGGAGACGGCGATGCGCTTGAGCGACGCGCAACTCAGGGAGTTCGATGAGCAGGGCTACATCTTCCTGCCCGAGTGTTTTTCTGCCGAAGAGATCGGCGTGCTGCGCGCCGAGGCCGAGGCGATCCTGCGGGCCGAGCGCGAGGAGGTCTGGCGCGAGAAGTCGGGCGCGCCCCGGACCGCGTTCGCCGCCCACACTTACAACGAGGCGTTCCGCCTGCTGGGCACCGACCCCCGCCTGATCGAACCGCTCGAGCAGCTGTTCGGTGAGCCGGTCTACATGCATCAGTTCAAGATCAACGCCAAGGCGCCGTTCGACGGCGAGCTCTGGCAGTGGCACCAGGACTACGGCACCTGGGCGCGCGATGACGGCATGCCCGAGGCGCGGGCAATGAACATCTCGGTATTCCTCGACGAGGTGATGGCGATCAACGGGCCCCTGATGTTCATCCCCAGGAGCCACCAGCACGGCGTGCTCGCCGCCGGCCATGACAGGGCGACCACCTCC
>JBKPDM010000069.1:0-16400 GCA_046727895.1 Pseudomonadota bacterium
GTCTGTGGTTGCTCGGCTACCCGGATCAGGCACTCGCGCGCGGCCGGGCGCGTTGCGCCTAGCCGAGCAGCAATCGCACCCCCTTAGCCTCGTCCACGCCCACGTCTGGCACGCTCTGCTGCATCAGTTCCGCCGTGACGCAGAAGCCGCCGCAACCCATGCCAAGACTGGCGCGGAGCTTGCCAAAGAGCACGGGTTTCCCCTGTTCGTCGCATGGAGCGCCCCGCCACAGGGCTGGGCACTCGCGGCCCAAGGTCGGCTGGCCGAAGGGGCCGAACGGATCCGGCAGGGCCTGAGCGACGCCATGGCTACGGGTTCGGAGCTGTTTCGGCCGTGCTTTCGGGCATGGCTTGCCGAAGTCCTGGGCACGGCAGGCGCGCCGGAAGCCGGGGTGCAGGTCCTCGACGAGGAGCTCGCCCTCGACGACCGAGATGAGCGCCGCTACGACGCTGAGCTGCACAGGCTGAGAGGCGAGCTGCTCCTGCTGTCCGAGCCAGGCCACTACGATGAAGCCGAGAGCTGCTTCCTCGAAGCCCTTGGCATGGCGCGTGAGCAGCAGGCCAAGTCGCTGGAGCTGCGCGCCGCGGCCAGACTCGCCCGGCTGTGGCAGAGCCAGGGTAAGCCGAACGAAGCCCGTGAGCTGCTCGCCCAGGTCTACGACTGGTTCACCGAGGGCTTGGACTCCCCTGACCTTCAGGACGCCAAGGCCCTGCTCGACGAACTCGGCGCGGCGCCGCCGACAGCCGACAGCGAACGGCTCGTAGCGACATCGAACGGCTCGTAGATTGACCGCGCGCGCTCCGGCGCGGGTTATCCGGTCTTCGCCGGGTACTCGCAGAGATCGCGGACCACGCAGGCCGGGCAATTGGGCTTGCGCGCGGTGCAGACGTAGCGGCCGTGTAGGATCAGCCAGTGGTGGGCATGGCGGGCGTATTTCCTCGGCACCCGCGCTTCCAGGCCGCGCTCGACCTCGATCGGCGTCCGACCCGGGGCGAGGCCGGTCCGGTTGGCAACCCGGAAGACGTGGGTGTCGACCGCGATGGTCGGCTGGCCGAAGGCGGAGTTCAGGACCACGTTCGCGGTCTTGCGCCCGACCCCTGGCAGCTTCTCGAGCGCCGCCCGCTCTCGCGGCACCTTCCCACCGTGCCCCTCGACCAGCGCCCGGCTCATGGCGATGATCGCCTTGGCCTTGTTGTTGTAGAGCCCGATCGTCTTGATGTAGTCGCGAAGTCCCGCCTCGCCGAGGGCGAGCATCGCCCGCGGGTTGTCGGCGACCTGGAACAGCCGGGCGGTCGCCTTGTTGACGCCTACGTCGGTCGCCTGGGCCGAGAGGATCACGGCGACCAGCAGGGTGTAGGGATCGACGTAGCGAAGCTCGGTCTCGGGCGCCGGATTGACCGCCGCGAGCCGGCGGAAGAACGTGCTGACCTGACGCGGCGTCATGCGCGGCCCCGGCTCGGGCTGATCAGCCCCAGCCATCGCTCCGCTGGCGCCGTGCCGCCAGCCATTCTATATCTCGGCGCATGAGCCAGACCCCGACAGTCGCCGGGCTGGCGCCGGAGGTTGCTCCGGCCGCCCGCTTCGATGCGGTTCTGTACCCCAACCGCTCGCTGCCGCCGCTCGGCTTTGCGATCCTGATGATCGCCGTGGTCGCGGTCAGCGCCGCCGTCGGCGCGGGTTTCTTCCTGATCGGCGCCTGGCCCGTGACCGGCTTCTTCGGGCTGGACGTGCTGCTCCTCTATCTCGCCTTTCGCTGGAACTATCGCCAGGGGCGGCGCGCCGAGTTCATCCGGCTCGATCAGGCCGGCCTGACGGTGCGCCGGGTCGAGCCGAACGGGCGGGCGCGCGAGTGGTGCTTCGATTCCTACTGGGTGCGGATCACGATGGACGATCCGCCGCGCCATGACAGCCAGCTCGTGCTCCACTCCCATGGCGATCATCTGGTGATCGGCGCCTTCCTGACCGCCGAGGAGCGCCTCGAGGTCGCCAAGGCGCTGAAGGCGGCGCTCGGCGCCCACCGGGTGATCGGGCCCGGCACTAGCGCAACCGCTCCTTGAGCGCGGCGAGGCCGGCCCGGTAGAGGCTGGCGATCGCCTTCATCGCCGCGTCGTCGTCGGTGCCTCTGGCCGAGAACTCGCCGCTCCAGGTGATCACCGAGCCGCCCTGCGCGTCCATCACCGCAAGGGTCGACTCGTAATCCGCGACGGGCAGCGGACCGTCGACCATCCGGTAGCTGTAAGACATCCCCTCGTCCGAATACTGCACCCGCCTGTCGATCACTCTGGCGCCGTCGGCCGTGGTCAGCGTCCGCAGGGCCGCCCCATTGTTCTTGGACTGTTTGCAATGTCCCGCCGCCGGAAACCAGTCCTGGATCGAGCAGAAGGGGCTGATCAGTTGCCAGACCTTCTCGGGCGAGAGCGGGACCTCGACCGATTCGCGGACCTCGAGGGCGAGCGCGGGTGGCGCCACGAAGGCGAGGGCCGGCAGGAGAACGGCCAATCGGATGATGCTCATGCAAAATGGTCCTCGAGATGGTTCGCCGCGGGTCGGCCGCGCTTGCGAGTATGCCCAAGCCGGGCCATGGATCAATCGCGCTCGCGGCGCCCGCGGGCATCGACAGACGCCCCGCCCCGGCCCAACATGGGACCCATGGCGGCACCAACCAGCGCGTCCGGCGGCGGCAACGGTCGCGCCGGCTGGCGCGCCTGGCTCGCGGGGCGCATGCCCGAGCTCGGCCTGCTCCTCAGTCTCCTCATCTTCGCGGGCGGGCTCTGGTTGTTTTTCGGCATCGCCGAAGAGATTCACGAGGGCGAGCTCGCGCGCCTCGATCGACAGGTCCTGCTGGCTTTCCGCGATCCGGCCGATCCGGCCCGTCCGCTCGGGCCCGCCTGGCTCGAGGAAGCCATGCGTGATCTGACCGCGCTCGGCAGCGTCGTCGTGCTCACCACGATCACCCTCGCGGCCGCGATCTATCTGGTCCTCGCCCGCAAGGCCCGGGTCGCGCTTTTTCTCCTGGTCGCGATTGGCGGCGGGGTCGTCATCGGGTTCGCGCTCAAGGCGGGCTTCGCCCGCCCGCGACCCGATCTCGTGCCGCACGCGGTACGCGTGTTCACGGGCAGCTTCCCCTCGGGCCACTCTATGATGTCAGCGGTCACCTATCTAACGCTGGGTGCCCTGCTCGCCCGGGTTGAGCCACGCCGCTCCATCAAGGTCTATCTGGTCGGGCTCGCGGTTCTGATCGCCCTCGTCGTCGGGATCAGCCGGATCTACCTCGGTGTGCACTGGCCGAGCGACGTGATCGCCGGCTGGGCGCTTGGCGCCGCATGGGCGCTCCTATGCTGGTCGGTTGCGCTCTGGCTGCAGGTCCGCGGCCGGATCGGCTCCGAGGCGGAGGAAGAGGCGACGCCACCTCGATAGCTGGCGACCTGCGGCAGGCTGAATCGCGTGTTCGCTGCCCCGACCAGTGGTCAAATTGACGCAGCCCTGAGAACTGTGCGACAGTTGCCGGGCGGATTTTGCTGCGGCGCAGCATCCGCGACCGTTTGTCATCATTCGCAGTAGTGGGACCTCTGATATTGCCATGGTCCGTCGCCTTTTCCGAAAACTCGGGGACGTCGACTGCACCGCGCGAAATAGAGCGGCGTCACGCTTGGCGTATGTTCTTTTCGCAAACCCTGGGTGCTGAGCAAGGAGGAGCACCAGAAAATGGATCAGCAGAGGCTTTCCAGGATCATCAATGATCCGCGATTCCAAGAGCTCGTCGCCAAACGAAGCCGCTACGCCTGGACCCTGGCGATAGTCATGCTTGCGATCTACTACGGCTTCATCCTGGTGATCGCGTTCGCGCCCTCGGTGCTGGGCCAGCCGCTGGCGTCCGGGGCCGTGACCACGGTCGGCATCCCCGTGGGCATCCTGATCATCATCGCGGCCTTCGTCCTGACCGGTCTCTATGTGCGGCGGGCGAACTCGGAATTCGACGCGCTCAACCAAAAGATCATCGAGGGCTCAAAATGATGACGCGAATTCTTGGCGGGGTCACCGGGGCGATCGTCCTGGCTCTGCTCGACCCCGGGCTCGCCGTCGCGGCCGAAGCCGTGAGCGGCGAGGTCCAGCGCCAGCCGCTGAACGTGGCGGCGATCGTCATGTTCGTGATCTTCGTCGCAGCGACGCTCGGCATCACCTACTGGGCCGCCAAGCGCACCAAGTCGGCGGCCGACTTCTATGCTGCCGGCGGCGGCGTCACCGGCTTCCAGAACGGCCTCGCGATCGCCGGCGACTACATGTCGGCGGCATCGTTCCTCGGCATCTCCGGCCTGGTCTACACCTCGGGCTACGACGGCCTGATCTATTCGATCGGCTTCCTGGTCGGCTGGCCGATCATCCTGTTCATGATCGCCGAACGACTGCGCAATCTCGGCAAGTACACCTTTGCCGACGTCGCCTCCTACCGGTTGCAGCAGACCCCGATCCGCTCGCTCGCCGCCTGCGGCACGCTCACCGTGGTCGCCTTCTACCTGATCGCCCAGATGGTCGGCGCGGGCAAGCTGATCCAGCTCCTGTTCGGCCTGCCCTACGCGGTCGCGGTCATCGTGGTCGGCATCCTGATGATCCTCTACGTCACCTTCGGCGGCATGCTCGCGACCACCTGGGTGCAGATCATCAAGGCGGGCCTCCTGCTGTTCGGCGCGACCTTCATGGCGCTTGCCGTGCTCTGGCACTTCGGCTTCAGCCCGGAGGCGCTGTTCGCCGAGGCGGTGCGCGAGCATCCCAAGGGGCAGGCGATCATGGCTCCGGGCGGCCTGGTCAGCGATCCGATCTCGGCGATCTCGCTCGGCCTTGCGCTGATGTTTGGCACCGCCGGGCTGCCGCACATCCTGATGCGCTTCTTCACCGTGCCCGATGCCAAGCAGGCGCGCCGCTCGGTGCTCTACGCCACCGGCTTCATCGGCTACTTCTACATCCTGACCTTCATCATCGGCTTCGGCGCGATCACCTACCTGATGGCCGATCCAGGCTTCTTCCATGCCGGCGCCGGCGGCGCGTTCGACAAGATCAAGGACCTGATCGGCGGCAGCAACATGGCGGCGATTCATCTCGCCAGGGCGACCGGGGGCAACCTGTTCCTCGGCTTCATCTCGGCGGTCGCCTTCGCAACCATCCTCGCGGTGGTCGCGGGGCTCACCCTGGCCGGCGCCTCGGCCGTAAGCCACGACCTCTACGCCTCGGTGTTCGCCCGCGGGCGGGCGACCGACGTGCAGGAGGTGCGGGTGTCGCGGATCGCCACGATCGTGCTCGGGATCGTCGCGATCGCGCTCGGCATCCTGTTCGAGCAGCAGAACATCGCCTTCATGGTCGGCCTTGCCTTCGCGATCGCGGCGAGCTGCAACTTCCCGATCCTGTTCCTCTCGATGTTCTGGAAGCGGCTGACCACCCGAGGTGCCTTCATCGGCGGCTTCCTTGGCCTGCTCACCGCGGTCGTGCTGGTGATCCTCTCACCCACGGTCTGGGTCGCCGTGCTGGGCTACGAGAGCGCGATCTTCCCGTACAAGGACCCGGCGCTGTTCTCGATCATCGTCGCCTTCGCCGGCATCTGGCTGTTCTCGGTCACCGACCGCAGCCGGACGGCGCGCGCCGAGGAGGCGGCCTTCGAGGCGCAGTACGTCCGCTCGCAGACCGGCCTCGGCGCGGCGACCGCCGCCGCGCACTGAACCAAGCCGGTCGCGCGGTCTGAAGAGACGCCCCGGGACAGACCCGTCCCGGGGCGTTATTGTCGGGCGGGGGGAGGACCGCCGTGCCCAAGGCCTTCGACTTCTCCAACCCGCCGTTCGATCGCCTGAGCGGGCGTGAGCTCGAGCGCTTCAAGGCGAGCCTGGACGTCGCCTTCTTTCGCAGCGGCGAGACCATCGTGCGCGCGGGCGAGGTGCCGCAGTCGTTCTTCATCGTGATCAAGGGCGTCGTGCAGGAGATGGCCGGCGCCGAGATCGTCGCCGTGCACGGGCCGAACGAGTGCTTCGACACGAGCCTGCTGGTCGAGCGCAAGTGTCGGCACGACTTCATCGTCGAGGAGGAGGCGATCTGCTACCTCCTGCCGGTCGACGAGCTGATCGATCTGACCGCCAACAACAAGGCTTTCGCCGAGTTCTTCTTCCGCGACATCTCGCTCAAGCTGGAGGCGCTCGCGGCGCGCCAGACCATCAGTGCGCTGCGGCCGGTGATGACCGCGCGGGTGCGGGATGCCTACATCCACCCGCCGCTCTACGTCGAGGCCGCGGCATCGATCGTCGAGGCGGCGCGCCTGATGAAGGCCAATAAGGCGACCTCCCTCCTGGTGCGCGACGGCGAGCGGGTCGGCATCGTGACCGGCATCGACATGCGCGAGGCGGTGATCCTGAACCGCGCGCCGGTCGAGGCGCCGGTCGGGCCGATCGCGAGCTACGACCTGGTCACGATCGAGGCCGACGACTTTCTGTTCGAGGGGCTGCTGTCGATGACCCGGAAGGGCGTCCGACGCCTGGTCGTGCGCGACGGCGAGGAGATCAGAGGTGTGCTCGAGCAGGTCGACCTTCTCAGCTTCCTCTCCAGCCAGTCCTACATCATCGGCCTGCAGATCGACCGCGCCTCGAGCCAGGAGGAGCTGCGCACGGCGAGCCGCCAGCTGGCCACCCTGGTCCAGGTGCTGTACGGCCAGGGCACCAAGATCCGCTTCGTGACCCAGCTCGTGGCCGAGCTCAACCGGCGCATCGCGGCCAAGCTGTTCGCCATGGTCGCGCCCGCCGAGCTGATCGCCAACGCCTGCCTGATCGTCATGGGCAGCGAGGGCCGCGGCGACCAGGTGCTGCGGACCGACCAGGACAACGGCATGGTCCTGCGCGACGGCTTCGAGCACCCCGACCTTGAGCGCGTGGCGCAGGCCTTCACCGAGGGTCTGATCGACCTCGGCTATCCGCCCTGTCCCGGGGGCGTCATGGTCAGCAACCCGGCCTGGTGCCGGCCGCTCGCCGCCTGGCGCGAGCAGCTGCGCGACTGGCTCATCACGCCGGACGAGGCGGCGTTGATGAACGTCGCGATCTTCTACGACGCGGCGCCGGTCGCGGGCGATGCCGCTCTGCTCGCCGCGGCCAAGCGCTACCTGTTCGAGCTGGCCGGCGAGGACAAGGCGTTCTGCGCCCGCTTCGCCCGCGCGATCGAGAGCTTCGATGTGCCGATCGGCATCTTTTCCCACCTGATCGTCGAGAAGGGCACCCACAAGGACCAGCTCGACATCAAGAAGGGCGGCATCTTCCCGGTCGTCCACGGCATCCGCTCGCTGGCGCTCGAGGCCGGGCTCGAGGAGACCAACACGGTCGAGCGCATCCGCAGGCTCGAGGCGCTGGGCCGGTTCGACCGCGCCTTCGCGACCGATCTGATCGAGGCCTACAGCTTCCTGCTCGGCCTGAGGCTCCAGGCGCACCTCGCGAGGCTGAAGATCGAGCAGCCGCTCGACAACTTCATCCGCCCGTACGATCTCAACAAGTTCGAGCGCGATCTGCTCAAGGATGCCCTCTCGATCGTCAGCAAGCTCAGGGAGCTGGTCCGCTACCACTTCAATCTGAAGCTGTTCTGAGCCGATGCTGGCGGGCCTGCGACGGCAGTGGCTGCGGCGTCGTCTCAAAGATCCGGCCTACGCCTTCCTGCTCGACGAGGAGCCGCCAGACGAGGTGGTGAGCATCGACTGCGAGACCACGACCCTCGACATCCGACGCGCGGAGCTGCTCTCGGTGGCTGCGATCCCAATCCGCGACGGCCGCATCCTGACCAGCGAGCGCCTCGAGCTGGTCGTGCGCCCGCCCAAATCGCCCGGCGCGCAGGGCGTGCTGATCCATCAGCTGCGGCCGATCGACATCGAGCGCGGCGTGCCGGCCGAGCAGGCGATCGATCAGGTCCTGCGCTTCATCGGCAGCCGGCCGCTGGTCGGTTACTACCTCGAGTTCGACGTCGCAGTGCTCAACCGGCACGTCCGGCCGAAGCTCGGCATTCCGCTGCCCAACCGGCAGATCGAGGTGTCCGCCCTCTACTACGACGCCAAGGCCCGGCGCGCGCCGCCCGACAGCCACATCGACCTCCGTTTCGCCACGATCCGCGAGGAGCTCGGCCTGCCCGAGCGCGCCGAGCACGACGCGTTCAACGACGCCCTACTAGCGGCGATGATGTACCTGCGCCTCAGGGGATCGGGCGCCGGGCCGGGTTGAGCTGGTAGCGCTACCGGAAGGGCATGGCGCGCGCCGCGGCGCGAATCGGTCAGCCGTTGGCGCGGGGCTCGCCCAGATCCCAGAACAGGCCGGTCATGATCAGGAGGCCCTCGCGCAGGATCGCGGGCAGCGTGTGCTCGTTCGGGGCGTGCTGGCAGCAGCCGCGGTAGGAATGCGGCACCCAGACGGTCGGCAGGCCGAGGACCTCGGCGAAGCAGTCGTTGGGCAGCGCGCCGCCGAGATTCGGCAGGACCACGGGTGGGCGGCCGGTCGTCCGCTCGATCGAGCGCCTGGCGAACGCGACCCAGCTGTGCTCGGGGTCGGTGCGGGTCGCGCGGAACATGGCGACGTCGGCCGGCCGGACCTCGACCTGCCCGAGCCCCGCCTCGTCCAGCGCCGCGCGGATCGCCGGCAGGAACTCGTCCGGATCGGTGTCGACCGTGTAGCGGATCCCGCAGCGAGCTCTCGCGCGCGGCGGCACCGCATTGATCGGGCTGTCCGGGTTGCCGGCGGTCCAGGCGAGAACCTCGAAGCTGCTCCAGGCGAACACCTTCTCGGCCGGCGACAGGCCGGGCTCGCCCCAGCCGGGATCGATCGCCGGCTCGCCCGCGGCCGCAGCCATCGGCAGGTCGGCGAGCGCCCTCTTGACCGCGGGCGGGATCACACGCGGCTTCAACGCGGCAATCCGGATGGCACCTGTCTTCGAGACGATGGTCGCGATCGCATGGGCGAGGATGATCGCCGGATTGGCCAGCAAGCCGCCCCAGTTGCCGGAATGGTGAGCCTGCGCGCGCAGGTCGACGACCAGATCGAAGTTGAGGGCGCCGCGGCTGCCCAGGAAGATGGTCGGGCGGTCGGGGGCGAGGCGCGGCCCGTCCGAGGCGAGCAACAGATCGGCGGCGAGCTCGGCCTGGTGGTTGGCACAGATCTCGCGCAGGCCGGGCGAGCCGACCTCCTCGCTGGTCTCGATCAGCACCTTGGCGTTGAAGCCGAGCTGGCCGCGCTCGGCGAGGACCATGCTAAGCGCGGCGAGGTTGATCGCGTGCTGGCCCTTGTTGTCGGCGGTGCCGCGGCCGTAGATCCGCCCGCCCTGCTCGACCAGCCGCCAGGGCGAGAGGCCCTCGTCCCACGCCTCGTCGAGGCCGCGGATGACGTCGCCGTGGCCGTAGACCAGAGCCGTTGGCAGATCTGGATCCTCGATCCGCTCGGCGAGGAGCAGAGGGCCGCCCTGCACCGGATTGACCAGCACCCGGCAGACGAAGCCCATGTGCTCGAGCGCGGGCCGCAGGTGCTCGGTGAGATAGGCGGCAAGGTATGGCGCGCCGCGCGCCTCCTGGCTCTCGGTCGGCACCGCGATCAGGCGGGCGAGCTCGGCGACGAACCTGCCGCTGTCGTAGTGAGCGGCAGCGCGATCGAGGGCGGCTTGACGGCTCATCGCAGCGATACTCGCCGGTGATGACGATTTGGCCATGAGGTATAGTAGTCGCGAGAAATGGCAAGTGAGTTGCGGGGTCGTGAAATCCGGTTAAGAAATTCCGGCGGCCCGATCGCCGGCCGTAGATCTCTTGCCAAGCGCGAAAAGCTTCGAATTGCGCGGGCTCAGAGAGCGAACTCGACCCGGAGCGGGTAGTGATCGGAGAACCGCCAGGAGATCGCAGTCTTGGAGCGATTGGTGTCCCGAAAGAAGAAGGGCAGGATCAGCGCGGCTCGAGTTGGCGAGCGGCGCCGACACGACGCTGCACGGCATGCTGTTTCGCGCCGATCGGGACGCCGCGGTGCGGCGCGCCGCCGCGGAAGCCTGATTTGACATTTTGGCCGCGGACGGAGATGTCTCGGACTGTGGGCCATGAGCGAAGTCGATGGCCCCTCTCAGGTCAGGAGGACGATGCGATGATCGAGGAGGCTGTTCGGGGCGCCGGAGACATCCGCTCGGTCTTGCATCCTACCGACCTCACCGCCCCGAGCGAGCTCGCCTTTGTTCACGCGCTCCGCATGGCGCTGTCCGGGCGAACCAAGCTGTACCTGCTGCATGCCGATGCCAGCGACTCGGGCGAGACCGACTGGAGCGAGTTTCCTCCCGTGCGGCAGACGCTGGTCGCCTGGGGCATGCTCAAGGAGGGCAGCTCCGCGCGCGCCGTGTTCGATGAGCTCGGCGTCAAGGTGGCCAAGATCCGGGTGCCGGATCGCGATGCGGTTCGCGCGATTCTGCGCTTTCTCGACGATCACCCGAGCGAGGTCATCGTTCTCGCGACCCATGGCCGTGACGGGCTGCCGCGCTGGCTGCGCGGCTCGGTCGCCGAGCCGCTGGCGCGGGGCGCCGATACGAATACCCTTTTCATCCCACACGGCGCGCGGGGCTTCGTCGCGCCGGAGAGCGGTGTGGTCAGCCTGCGGCGCATTCTGATTCCGATCGACCAGAAGCCCCGCCCGAGCGCGGCGGTGCAGGCGGCATGGCAGCTGAGCCGGCTGTTCGGCGCTCAGGACGTGGCGCTCCATCTCGTACATGTCGGTGAGGAGGCCGAGATGCCCGCCCTGCAGGTCGAGCCGGAGCAGTGGGCGCGCGTCGAGCATTCGGTTCTAAGCGGCGACGTGGTTGAGCAGATTCTGAACGCGGCGACCGCCAGTGAGGCCGACCTGATCGCGATGGCGACCGCGGGTCATCAGGGCATTTTGGATGCGTTACGGGGCAGCACGACCGAGCGCGTGCTGCGCCATGCTCCCTGCCCCGTTCTGGCAGTGCCAGCGGCCTAGAGGCGATCGGGCCTTTGCACCGTCGTGGGTTATTCGTGCTGCCGCGTGCGCACGGAATGGTGGCGTTCGCGGCTGATCGGGCTATGATGACCAGCCTGCATCGCGAGGGAGGTCCGTCATGGCAGTCGCCCGCGTCACCAAAATCACCGCGTCATCGACCAGCAGCTTTCAGGATGCCGTCAACGAGGGCCTGAAGCGCGCGGCCAGCACGCTCCACGGCATCACCGGGCTCGAGGTGATCTCGCAAAAGGCCAAGGTTGAGGCCGGTAAGATCACCGAGTTTCGCACGACAATCGAGGTCACCTTCATTCTCGACTGAGCGCGCCCGAAAGCTGCTGACGGCGCTGTCCGGCTGTACCGCCGCCGAGCCGCGCGCTCGGGGGAACTCGGGAACATCCTGACTTAGACAGCGAAACCCCGCCGCATTGGTGAGATCGGCGGGGTTTCATGGTCTGGGGTTCACAACCCCAACCTGCCCGACATGGATGCCGAGCCAAATTCTAGCCAAACGACCATGTTTTCGGAGCGTCATCTATTGTCCGGTGGAGTCATGCTGCTTAGGCACCCTCCTCGCCGTTGTTTGCCCTAAACTCGGAACGACTGCTACCTGTCCTCCGTCTCTCTTGACGATGTTGAAATCTGGCCCCGTCGGATACCCAAGTCAAGGGGTTTCGAGTCTGACAGATGACGTACGAGAGGTCGTGTCAGGAGGCGAAGGCGTACTCCGGGAAGTGGATGAGACCCGCAGCACGGAGTAGCATCGATGCCCGGAGCGAAGCCTTCGACGTTACCCGGACCGGCCAGGCTGCACTCCGCCGAGAATCGTTGGCGACGAAGCCTCGGGCACGACCTCGCCGACCGTGACTGCGGTCTGCAGCGCCTGGACCGCGGCCTCGGCCTCGGCTTCGCTCCGGGCATGGACGATGGCGAACGGCTGATCCGGCGACACGAGCTCGCCCAGGCCTTTGACCTCGACCAGCCCGACCGCGTGATCGATCGGATCGGTCGGCCGCTGGCGGCCGCCGCCGAGCGCGACCACGGCAAGCCCGAGCGCGCGCGCATCGATCGCCGCGACGAAGCCGGTCTGCGCAAGATGAACCGGGCGCTGCACGGGCGCCGTCGGCAGGTGGTGCGCGGCGCGTTCGAGCAGATCGTGCGGTCCGCCGAGCGCCTGCACCATCCGGGCGAAGCGCTCGGCCGCCGCGCCGCTGTCGAGCGCGCGTTCGACCCGCGCCCGGGCGTCCTCGCGTTCGCCGGCGAGCGCCAGGAGCTCGGCCGCGAGCGCGAGCGTCACCTCGCGCAGCCGCGGTTCGGCTCCGCGCCCGGTCAGCACGTCGATCGCCTCGCGGACCTCGAGCGCGTTGCCGGCGGTGCGCCCGAGGCACTGGTTCATGTCGGTCAGCAGCGCCGAGCAGCGCAGCCCGGCACCGTTCGCGACCTCGACCAGGGTCGTGGCTAGCTCCCGGGTGGCCGCCGCGGTCGGCAGGAAGGCGCCGGAGCCGAGTTTGACGTCCATGACCAGGGCATCGAGACCCTCGGCAAGCTTCTTCGACAGGATCGAGCTGGTCAGTAGCGGAATCGATTCGACCGTCGCGGTAACGTCCCGGATCGCGTAGAGGCGTCGGTCCGCGGGCGCCAGATCACCGGTTTGGCCGATGATCGCGCAGCCGGCGGCGCGCACCGCCTGGCGCAGGCGATCGAGGTCGGGCGCGGTCTGGTAGCCGGGGATGCTGTCCAACTTGTCGAGGGTGCCGCCGGTATGGCCGAGACCCCGGCCGGAGATCTTTGGCACGTAGGCGCCGCACGCCGCCAGGATCGGTGCCAGGATCAGGCTCACCTTGTCGCCGACCCCGCCGGTCGAATGCTTGCCGACCACCGGCCCGTCGAGATCGTCCCAGCGCAGGCGGCGGCCGGACTCGGTCATCGCGCGGGTCAGCGCGATCGTCTCGGCGCGGCTCATGCCATGAAAGAACACCGCCATGGCGAAGGCCGCGACCTGGCCCTCGGTGATCCGCCCTGCAGTCAGGCCGTCGACGAAGAACGCGATCTCGGCCTCGCTCAGAGCGCGGCCGTCGCGCTTCTTGCGGATGATCTCCTGCGGCAGCATCGGGCAAATCCTAGCGCACTGCGCCGTTGACGCCAGCCCGGCCGGCGGGCAGACGGGTCGACGCTATGCTCGACGTCATCCTGCACGCGTTCACGACGCTGTTCGTGGTCATCGACCCGCTGGGGCTCGTGCCGGTCCTGCTCGCGCTCACGGCTGGCATGCCCGCGGCCGAGCGGCGGCGGATGGCGCTCAAGGGCGCACTGATCGCGGGCGTGATCCTGCTCGCCTTCGCGTTGGTCGGCGACACCTTGCTCGGCCTGCTCGGGATCGGCCTGCCGGCATTCCGGACCGCGGGCGGCGTGATGCTCCTGCTGATCGCGCTCGAGATGGTGTTCGAGCGCCGGGCCGACCGCCGCTCGCGCTCGGCGGACGAGCTGAGGGACGTGGGCGGCCACGATGACATCTCGGTCTTTCCGCTCGCCATACCATTGCTCTCGGGACCCGGCGCCATCGCCTCGATCATGCTGCTGATGGCGCGCTTCGAGGGCGACCTCACGGCTCAGGCGCTCGTGATCGTGGTCCTGCTTGCCGTGATCGCCCTCTGCGTCGCGATATTTCTGTTCGTGGAGCCCCTCGAGCGGCTGCTCGGCCCGACCTTGACCCACGTCATCTCACGGCTGCTCGGCATCCTGCTCGCAGCCCTGGCCGTGCAGTACATCTTCGATGGCATCAGCGCGGCGTGGCTCACTGTCAGGTAACGGCGCTCAGGCGCCGGGGGCGCGGGCCACGGCATCAGCTGCCGTCGTTCTCGTCGTCGCTCCAATCGGATGGCGTCGCGAGCACCCGCAGCAGGTCGTCGAGCAGCGCCGAGGCGCCAAAGCGGAGCGTCTCGGGTCGCGTCCAGCCGCGGCCCATGAAATGGTCGACCAGATAGAGATACTGCGCGGCCTGCTGGGTCGTGCGCACGCCGCCTGAGACCCTGAGCCCGACCCGCCCCTCGGCCTCCTCGATCACCGCGAGCAGGACGGCGACCGCCTCGAGGGTCGCGCCAGTCGGGCTCTTGCCGGTCGAGGTCTTGAGAAAGTCGGCGCCGCCCATGACCGCGGCCCGGGCCGCGGCGGCGATGCGTGCGGGCTCGGCGAGCCGCCCGGTCTCGAGGATCACCTTGAGCGTCCGCTCGGGCGCCTTCGCCCGGCAGGCCTGCACCAGCTCGCTGACCAGTCCGACGTCGCCGTCCAGGATCGCCTGGATCGGCGCCACCACGTCGACCTCATCGGCGCCGGCCAGGAAAGCGTCGGCGGTCTCGCGCGCGGCCCGCGCCATGTCGTCCGAACCGTCCGGGAAATTGGCGACCGCCGCCAGACGGACCGGGCTGTGGGCAAGTTTCGCCTTGGCGATCGGTAAGAAGCGCGGCCACACGCAGACCGCGGCGACGCCGGCATCGAGCGCGCGGGCGCAGAGGACGTCGATCGTCGCGGCGCTGTCGTCGTCGCCGAGCGCGGTCAGATCGACCAGCGACAGGATGCGCGCGGCGGCCTCGGCCGTGGCCGGGGCGGCGGCCGCGGCGCCGAGCAGGTCAGACGGGCTTCTGGTGGTCATGAGCCAGCTCCTTGAACAGGCCGCTCAGCAGGCGTTCCAGGGTCGCGGCCGCACCTGCCGCCTGGTTGAGGGTCTCGGCGTGGCTGAGCGGGTGGTCAGCGAGGCCGGCGGCGAGATTGGTCACGATCGAAAGGCCGACAACCTTCAGCCCGCAATGGCAGGCGCTGATCGCCTCGGGCACGGTCGACATGCCGACCAGGTCGGCGCCGAGCGCCCGAAATGCCCGGATCTCGGCCGGCGTCTCGAAGGAGGGCCCGAGCGTCGCGAGGTAGACGCCCGAGGTGAGCTCGATGCCGAGCCGGCGGGCGACCCTCTGCAGACGTGCGCAGAGCGACCGATCGTAGACCTCGGACAGATCGGGAAAGCGGGGCCCGATCGCGGCATCGTTGGCGCCGACCAGAGGGTTCTGGCCGAGCAGATTGATGTGATCTTCGATCAGCACGATCGCCCCCGGGCCGATGTCGGGACGCAGCGAGCCCGAAGCGTTGGTCAGGATCAGGATCTCGCAGCCGAGCGCTTTCAGCGTGCGCGGCAGAAGGTTGACCGCGCCGGCCGGCACGCCTTCGTAGAGATGCACGCGGCCCTGGAGGCAGGCGAGCGGGACGCCGTGCAGCCGACCGAGGATGAGGCGCCCGCTGTGGCCCTCGACCGAGGGTCGGGGAAAGCCCGGCAGGTCGCGGTAGTCAAGCACCGTCGCCGCCTCGATGGCATCGGCGAAGCCGCCGAGCCCGGAGCCGAGGATCAGCCCGACCCGCGGTACGAAGTCGGGCGCCCGGGCCCGGACCGCCTCGAGCGCGCTCGATGGTCCGCTGCGCGCGGCATCGCCCCCGCTCATGCCGAAGGACAGCGGCAGCAGCTCGCCGAGC
Organism: Pseudomonadota bacterium; assembly: GCA_046727895.1. Taxonomy (GTDB): domain Bacteria; phylum Pseudomonadota; class Alphaproteobacteria; order Geminicoccales; family Geminicoccaceae; genus DATAOG01. Next base: position 15,492 of record JBKPDM010000069.1, read on the forward strand.
GTCACGGTGCGGCGCAGCCCGTTGGGATTGCAGAGATGGATAGGCACGTCCGGTGCACCGAACTCGGCGAGCCGCTGGCGGCAGCCGCCGCAGGGCGTGCAGAGGCGCTCGCCCGCGGCCAGCACGAGGGCCTCTGTGATCCCTCGCTCACCGGCCGCGATCATCGCCGCGATCGCGCTCGCCTCGGCGCAGTTGCCCTCGGGATAGCTCGCGTTCTCGACGTTGGCGCCGGCATAGACCTGCCCTGACGCGCCGCGCACCGCCGCGCCCACCCGAAAGTTCGAGTAGGGCGCATGCGCATTCTCGAACGCCGCGCGTGCGGCCTCGAACAGATCCTGCATCGGCCAGCTCTCCGAGGCCACTCTAGCGCGCCGGCTTGGGTCGCCTCAAGCGCGCGCCTCGACGGGGGCGGGGCCGGCGATTCCTATTCACAGATCCTCGGGCTTGAGCCCGCTGTGCTTGGCAATCCGAGCGATCATACGTGGCCCCAGCTGCTCGTCGTCGTGGAAGGCGAAGACCAGATCGGGCCAACCCTTCCGTTCCAGCATGCGACGGGAACCGTACTGTCGCTTGACGCGCCAGCCGATGCGGCGAAGAGCTGCCAGGAGACGCCTTGCTTCGTCGATGCCAGCGGGTCACGCGGCTTCGAACAGCCCCTCGAGCTCGGGGGCCACTTCGCCGCGTTCCAACCGCTCGGCGAGCACGCGCAAGGCCAGAGCCTGATCATTGGCGATCGCCGCCCCGCGCGTCGCGCCATAGGCCAGAACCCCTGGCAACGGAGCTTCGGCGATCCACCGGCCATCGTCCTCGCGCTCTGTCCCGACCCTGAACCTTGCGGCCATTTCTAGCGTCAGCAATCTCTCAAAGCGCGGCGGTCGACGCCGCCGTCCAGGTCCGCGGCCCCGCATT